>ONLM01000071.1 GCA_900318695.1 uncultured Eubacteriales bacterium
AATATCAAACGTCTTGAAACCGCACGTTCCGGCGCAATTACCATCGAAACAGACGGGCAACACCGCTCGGTTTCATTTTTCCGAAACGTTCTTATCTAGCTTGACGGCTTTATAGTAAAAAGTAAGAGTGGGGTTGCGCTAAACGCAACCCCACTCTTACTTTTTACTTTAATTCTTCCGGTCTCTCAATGACTGCAGCTCCAAGTCCATTCTGTCCGATATGGCAGGAAATCAGCAGTGACAATGGGCGAACCACAATTTCTGCATCAAGGCGGTTCGGAAATTCTGCCCGTAATTCCTCTGCAAAGTCATGCGCCTGTTCCGGATTATCGGTATATGCCACAGCAACAACACAATTCTTCATCTCCGGATCCTGAAGGCGGCCTTCCAGCTCTGCCTTTAAGCCTTTGACAATAGAATCCCGCACCTGCTTTGTTGTACGGACCTTCATATAAGAATCCAGCTTTCCGCCATTGGTGATACCAAGTACCGGCTTGATGTGAAGCAGCGTACCGATTGCTGCTGCCATCGGTGTGATTCTGCCGCCCTTCTTTAAATACTTCAGCGTATCTACACCGATATAAATCTGATTTTTGTCTGCATCACGATTAATGATATCGCAAATGGCCTGACCATCAAAACCCTTCTTTGCAAGTTCTACCGCATACACCGCCATTTGACGCTGTGTTACGGAAACGCCCCGATCATCCGGAACAAAGACCCTGCCTTCATATTTTTCATCCTGTGCAAGCATCATGGCCGTCTGTGTTGAACCGCTCAGACCGGATGTCAATGGAATATGTACGACCTGATCGCACTCCTCCAGAAGTGCGTCCCAGACATTCATAATATCCTCCGGACTAGGCTGTGAAGTAGCCACATCACAATCCCTCGCAAGCTTCTCAAAAAATTCCTCGCGGGTGATATTGATATCTTCATAATACTCTGTGCCATCGATACGGAACGGCATCGGTACGACGCGAATTCCGAGCTCCTGGCCCTCTGCCTGTGTAATTCCACTTCCAGAATCTGTTGAAACACCTATTTTCATGTAATCCTTACCTCATGTATGCGGCGAATGTCCAAAATCCGGTACTCTGATTTCAAAATACCCTAAAACAGCAGGTTGGTATACCTGCTGTTTCAGCTTTATCATTCGCCATTCTCCGCCCATCGAGGCACGGAGAACTTCTATTATTTCTCTACAAGTAATGACTTACCGGTCATCTCCTCCGGCTGTGGAACTTCCATCAGCTGCAGCAGTGTCGGTGCAACATCACAGAGTGCACCACCCTCACGAAGTGTATACTTCGGATCTGCATTGACAAGGATAAACGGAACCGGATTGGTCGTGTGTGCTGTCCAAGGCTCACCCGTTTCATAATCGATCATCATATCGGCATTGCCGTGATCCGCAAGAATGAAAAGCTGTCCGCCGGCAGACTTAACTGATTCTACTACCTTTCCAACGGCTTCGTCAACCACTTCAATTGCCTTTACCGCTGCCGGAATAACTCCGGTATGGCCTACCATATCCGGATTTGCAAAGTTCGCAATGATCATATCATACTTGTCAGAAACGATGGCATCGCAAAGTTTTTCACATACTTCCGGGCAGGACATCTGCGGTTTCAGATCGTATGTCGGTACATCTTTCGGACTCGGTACAAGCACACGGTCTTCATTGGCATTCGGCTCTTCTACGCCGCCATTAAAGAAGAAAGTAACATGTGCATACTTTTCGGTCTCGGCAATCCGAAGCTGTTTTAAACCGAGAGAAGCTACATATGCACCCAGCGTATTCTGAATGCTCTGCTTCGGGAAAGCAACAGACTTGTTCGGAATCGTCGGATCATAATCCGTAAAGCTTACAAAAGTGGTATCGATTCTAGCCCCTCTTGCAAAGAAATCGAATGTATCATCGCAAAGGCAATGTGTCATCTCACGGGCACGATCCGGACGGAAGTTGAAGAAAATACAGGAATCTCCATCCTGAATAACCGCCGTCGGTGCACCGTCCTTCATGATCACAGAAGGAACCACAAACTCATCATAAACCTTCTCTGCATAGGATGCTTCAATGGCTTCCTTTACCGAATTGGCCGCAACACCGACACCCTTTGTCATAGCATCATATGCCTTGACAACACGGTCATAGTTCTTGTCACGATCCATGGCATAATAACGGCCGGAAATGGTTGCAATCTCACCCACGCCAAGCTCTGCCATCTTGTTCTCTACCTGCTCCAGGAAAGACTTTCCGCTGTCTGGCGGTGTATCACGGCCATCCAGGAATGCATGCAGATAAACCTTCTTTAATCCATTCTTCTTTGCCAGCTCCAAGAGGCCAAAGATATGCTGAATATGAGAATGTACGCCGCCATCGGAAACAAGACCCATAAGATGAAGCGCGGAATCTTTTTCCTTTGCATTCTTTACCGCCTTCATTAAAGCTTCATTACTAAAGAAATCCCCATCCTGAATGGATTTTGTGATACGTGTCAGATCCTGATAAACAATACGGCCGGCGCCCATATTCATATGTCCGACCTCCGAGTTTCCCATCTGACCGTCCGGAAGTCCTACATAAAGGCCGGATGCCTGACCCTGTACAAAAGGATATTCCTTCTCAAGTTTATCCATAACCGGTGTATTTGCCATGGCAATCGCATTTCCCTCAGGATTTGCATTGATTCCATAACCATCAAGAATCAGCAGTACGACTGGTTTTTTATCTGTCATAATTCGCCTCACATTATTCTCTACAATTAAAACAGCCTTTCGATGAAACGGTATATTTTACCGCGCTCTTTCGGTTGTTTATGTTTTCACAATCTCTTGTATCTTAGCGCAAAAAGCGGATGCCGTCAACGACAGTACCGGACTTACCGGAACTTAATGGAACTTTTTATTACTTAACGAAACTTTTATTATGTCTGAACAAATATCATTTCCACTTAAGGCGAAACGCAAAGAAAACTGCGGTGCTCTCGCGCCGCAGCTTTCTTCCCTAAAAATATAACAACATCCCCTAATCGATGACACCGATGGGTCCTCGACCGATTTTTATACACCAAAATATCTCTTCAGGAGACCGGCAAATGCCTTGCCGTGTCTTGCCTCATCACGGGCCATCTCATGAACGGTGTCATGGATCGCGTCGAGATTCAGTGCCTTTGCTCTCTTTGCAAGATCAAACTTGCCGGCAGTTGCGCCGTTTTCTGCCTTTACCCGAACCATAAGATTCTCCTTGGAAGAAGGAGATACGCACTCGCCCAGAAGCTCTGCAAACTTTGCTGCATGCTCTGCCTCCTCAAATGCTGCCGTCTTCCAGTACTCTCCGATCTCCGGATAACCCTCACGGTATGCAGCTCTCGACATAGCCAGATACATACCAACCTCAGAGCACTCACCTTCAAAGTTTGCACGAAGGTCTGCCTTGATGTCTTCCGGTGCATCGGAAGCAACACCGATCACATGCTCTGCGGCCCATGTCATTTCACCGGACTGCTCAATGAACTTTTCCGGACCGACGCCGCATACCGGACACTTTTCTGGCGGATTCTCGCCCTCATAAACATAACCACATACTGAACATACCCATGTTTTCATAGCTTGCTCTCCTTTTTATATTGATCTAAATAGAATCATATTCTCCACTGCATTCCTCGCATAGTCCGTGGAATACCAGCTCGTGTGACATAACCTTACCGGAAATATACCTCTGTGCCTGCTCATTTAAATGTTCGGCCACTTCCATCGGCACATCGATCACTCTGCCGCAGTGATCACAAACAAAATGATAATGTGGCAAAGCGTTGGGATCAAAATGATCCGCTCCGGATACAAACCCGATTTTCTGAATCGTACCCTGTTCCGAAAGAAGCCTCAAGTTCCGATAGACGGTTGCAAGACTAATGTTCGGATTGCGTTCCCGCAGCTCCGCAAAAATCACATCCGCAGTCGGATGGTCATGATGCATCTGAAGCTGAGAGAGGACCTCTTCGCGCTGTCTCGAATAATTCATCCTCACTTACCCTTTCATGAATTTATTCTTCTTATGTTCCTTCATAAGAATGCTTCCGCAGACCGTGATGTTTGCCGGAAATGCCGATCCGCCTTCCGACCCCATCATAAGAAAATTTATTTCCGAAATTGGTTCTAAAACACTCATCAATAAAAATGATAATTATTATTGATTTATATGTATTCTAACTGCTGCTTCGATATTTGTCAATAACATTTGACACAATCAGTTTAACTTTTTTACATTTTTGGAATTAGTTTTCACTAACTCCCATGTATGTCGTTTACGCTTCTTAATTCCCACATTTTTTGTCCATCTTTTCACTTTTCTGTCTCTAACCCTCCGTCCCATCCCATTGCGCTTTCCAATGTTTCCAAAAAAGCCGGACAGAAGCACGATCATAATTTCGATAAAACAAAAATCCCCCTGCAGAATCCGAATGGATCGGACTCCGCAAGGAGATCTTTTAAATATTTACTGCTTCTGTTCGACTAAAAATTATTCATCGATACCAGCCATAACCTTGATGGACTTCATGGCAAAGGTAAGTGTACGTCCGCATGCAATACCGGCCATAAGACATGGATAGTTGTTTGCAAAGAAGGAACCGGACATATCACCGCCGATGTAAAGGCCCGGAATCGGGTTGTTGTCTGCATCAAGAGCCTGTGTATTCTCATCGATAGAGATACCCTGCTCTGTTGTAAGGAGAGAAGCGCCAAGCCAGCAGCCATAGAATGGAGCGGTCTTGATGGCAGAAAGACGTACTTTCATCTTTCCGAAATCCTCATCATCCTGCTTGTCATAAAGCTCATTGTAACGCTCTACAGTTGCAAGGAAGTTCTTCTTATCCTCATCCTTAAATCCAAGCTTGTCAGCAAGCTCTTCCAGAGTATCTGCCTTAAAGATCAGACCCTCTCCGTTTTCACCATACTGCTCAAGCTGCTTGTCTACATAACCCGGAATATTTCTGGACTGTGCAGAACATCCGATGGTATGGAATCTCTTGATATCCTCCATGTAGTTTGCATCCATGATCTGTGCATATACATGACCCGGCTGATGTGCTGCCGCATAAACGATGTCGTTATATGGGCTGGACTCATTTGCAAAACGGATACCATGACGGTTCACCTTAAGGAATGGCTGTGTACCAGGATTGTACTGCTTAACTGTACCCGGGAATGCCTTGCCGCCGAATGCAGACTCGCTGTCACGATAGCCGGCATCTACGCCCGGTGCTACAAGACCACGGTCAAAGAGCATTGGTGCAGACTCCTCATCCAGATGTGCACCGGCCCAGACAGCCGCACGGATACCATAACCCTTATCGGCAGGGCTGTAAGAAACCGCAGTGGTAACGGTTGTTCCCAGCGGATCAAGCTGCTGCATCATATATGGGTTTCCAGGATAACCGCCGCAGGCAAGAAGAACACCCTTCTTTGCATTGTAGCGTACCAGATCACCGGATTCTGTCTTCTGTGCAATAACGCCGGTTACTCTGCCGGAATCGTCCTTCTCAAGCTTTACAAGAGCGGTATTGAAATCTACATCATAACCGGCCTTGCGGATGACTTCGAGGAATACCTCATTTCTCTGCATACCGTACTCACTCTCGGAAGCTCTATAGTTGTGCTCCTGCTCCGGGAAGTAGAATGTTGTATTCTCATCACTCTCCGGCCAGCGTGCTTCTGCACCGGCTGTAAAGTCACACTTCCAGTTGTATGGCTCATTCTCGAGGATGCCGGATACGAAATCATGCATGGCTGCGGATTCATTTAACCATACATTGACAACTCTCTGGTTGCACTTTCCGGAAGCATAACGGCTGATTTCAGAAAGAAGCTTCTTCTTATCAATGGAAGAACCGGCTGCCTTTGCAGCAGAACTGTTAACGGCACCATACCAGTGACGTGTATCCTGTACATTTGCATTCTGCTCGATAACACGGAACTTAAGGCCCTTGGAAGCGGCATAGGCAGCGGCCATCATACCACCGTTACCGGCACCTACGATAAGAATGTCGGTATCAATTGTATCCTTAACATCTGCGTCATCTACTACTGGCTCTTCACCCAGCCAGTCCTCATCCGAACCGGTAGGAATCAGGTCACCGCTTGCAGCAACGGCTTCACCCTTTGCCTGTGCGATACAGTTGGCTGCTGCCTTCTTTACAGCAGTAGAAGTAATGGTTGCACCGGATACAGCATCTACATCTGCAGACTGCTTATCCAGAATAACCTTCTGAAGATCCGCTGCTGCCGGTACACCGATGGATGGTGTCTCACCGTCTGCATTGATCTTTACATCGGTAATGGATGACTCATCAAAAGTCATGGTTACTGTAACCTTTGAACTGATGCCGTCTGCACCGGCTGTATAAGTACCCGGTGTATAGATTGCACCGGCTGCCTTTGCAGCCGCACTGGTCTCTGCCGCACCGGTTGTGCCTGTTGCTGTAGCCGCCTTTGTTGCTGCTTCCTTACCACTGTTAGAACAAGCAGTAAGAGAACCAAGACCGGCGATAACTGCCGTGGCACCGATTCCCTTTAAGAAATCTCTTCTTGTTAATTTATTGTCTGACATGTAAAAATCCCCCCTCAAAATATGGATTTATAACATTTGAGCCTACAAGGCTCGTCAAAAAGTGACTATAGTATTATATCTGTTATTTTGAGTTTTTCCTACCAAAAATTTTATAAAATCTGTTTCATTTTCACAATGTCAAGCGTTCAACTGTAAAAGTCTTTTGACTATTTTTACGAAAAGGTTTTCGACATATCCTCCGGAAGGTCTGCCTTCACAACCATTTTCCGGCCGGTGATCGGATGCAGAAAACAAAGTTCTGCACTATGCAATGCCTGCCGTTTCATATACCGATAATCCGGATAATACAAAAAATCGCCGATCAGCGGACATCCAGCATATTGCATATGCACACGAATCTGGTGCGTCCGGCCGGTTTCCAGCTTCAACCGGAGAAGGGACAGATCCTTCTCTGCATCGTACCGGAGAAACTCTGCATGTGTCACTGCATACTCGCCGTTTTCATAATCAATTCCCCGTTCCACCACAGATTCCCCTTTTCGGCCGATCGGTGCATTGACTGTTAAATGTGTACGATCCGCACTCCGGTAAAGGCCCGGCCGCTCTCCCGAAATTTTCCGAAAGTCACCGGCTACAATGGCCCGGTATTCGCGATGAATTTCTCGCCGCTTGACCATATCCCCGAGAATCGCCGCAGAAAGCATATTCTTTGCTGCGATCAGAAGGCCGCTCGTATCCCGGTCCAAACGGTTGATGATCCGATTCACATAATGCGGATAGCCCAATGTGTGGTGCGTATAGTAACAGATTGCGTTTCCCAGCGTCGTTTCATAATGTCCCATAGAAGGGTGAATCGGCAATCCGGCCGGCTTATTGATCACCATGAGATCCTCGTCCTCATATACGATATCCAACGGAATATTGGTTTCAACCACATTGGCGCTGTCTTCTGTCTCCAGAAGGCTGATCTGCAAACGGTCGCCGGGTTCTAAAATTTTTCTCGTATAGGTTTTCTCTCCATTCAGCAAAAGCCCCGGCCGACCCTCGAATTCTGTGGACCGGAGATGGTAAATCACATGATGAGAATATCCCTTAGAACGAAGAAAAGCCTCCACGGTCGCCCCGCGGAAGCTCTCCGGTATTTCATATGTAAGAATACGAAGATTCTCTTTCATACTATTCATACATGAATCCTTTTTTTCCGGGGCGCTTTTGCCCCCGGTCAAAACTGCTGTGCAGTTATTATGCAAGGTTTGTAAAATGGAAGGTGTCCTTTAAGCCAAGCCACTTCTGATCCTTATCCGACAGATTCAGCTTCGTACCGTCATCCAGAGTATAACCCTCGGCAGATGCACTGCCTGGA
>ONLM01000014.1 GCA_900318695.1 uncultured Eubacteriales bacterium
AAGGCGTACAGGAATGCTGTGAAAAGGGACCTCTAGCCGGATGTCCGGTTGTTGGAATCAAGGCCACCTTGCTTGACGGATCCTACCATCCGGTAGATTCTTCCGAAATGGCCTTCAAAACAGCAGCTTCTATGGCTTTCAAGGATGCCTTTATGCAGGCGCAGCCAATCCTTCTGGAGCCTATTGCAAGTCTCAAAGTCACTGTCCCGGATGCCAATACCGGTGATATCATGGGCGATCTGACCAAGCGCAGAGGCCGCATCATGGGCATGAATGCCATTGGAAACGGAAAGCAGCTGATCGAGGCTGAAATCCCAATGAGCAATCTTTATGGTTACAATACCGATCTTCGCTCTATGACCGGCGGTTCCGGTGACTTTGAATACAGTTTCAACCGCTATGAGCAGGCTCCTGGCGATATTCAGAACCAGATCGTGGCAGAAAATCAAGCTTCACAGCAGGATTCATAATCAAACTCCTACCGTTTAATCTTTGCAGAGAGAACGCTTTCTTTCTGTTCAATAAATCACAAAAAGCGGGAGCAGACCACCGTCTACTCCCGCTTTCCCTGCGCTAAAGGTTGACCTTGCCCTCTGAACATATTAGAATAACGAAGTATTATAGATGACAAAAAAGGAGTTTTTTATGTATAGAATTGCAGTTGACTGCATGGGCGGCGATCATGCCCCGGAAGCGATTATCAATGGTGCCATTGCTTCTCTGGATTCCACTCCGGATACGAAGCTTTTTTTATTTGGCCCTGCCGCCACTCTGGAAAATCTGCTCAGCCAAAAGACCTATGACAAGTCTCGTGTTGAAGTTATCGATGCACCCGAAGTAATCAGCCTTCACGAAGCCCCTGTTTTAGCAATTCGCCGCAAAAAGGATTCCAGTATAGTCAAGGCTCTGCATTTTATCAAAGACAAACAGGCTGACGCCTTTATTTCTGCCGGAAGTTCCGGCGCCGTTCTGGCCGGCGGACAGTTAATTGTCGGCCGTATTCCAGGAATCCCACGTCCGCCTTTCGGCGCACTGATTCCTACCGCAAAGGGTGTAAGTCTGCTTTTGGATTCCGGTGCCAATGTAGATGCCAAACCGGAATGGTTGTTGCAATACGCCAAGATGGGTTCTATCTATATGAAGGAAGTCGTCGGACTGGAAAATCCAAGTGTCGGACTGGTCAACGTCGGAGCAGAAGAAGAGAAGGGCAATGCGCTTGTTAAAGAAACCATGCCGCTTATGAAGGAGTTAAAGGACATCAACTTCATCGGTTCCTGCGAGGCACGTGATATTGCCGGCGGTGCCTGTGATGTCATCGTCTGTGATGCATTTGTAGGAAACTGCATTTTGAAAATGTATGAAGGCGTAGGCCATATGCTTTTGTCACAGATCAAATCTGCCATTAAATCTTCGCCGGTTTCTCTCATTGGCGGTGCTCTGATCAAGGGTTCACTCAAAGAAACCATGAAGAAATTTGATGCAAAGCAGTACGGCGGTGCACCGATTCTTGGCCTCAATGGTCTCGTAGTAAAAGTGCACGGCAATACCGACGGACGCGAGGTAACACACGCCATCCGCCAATGTGCCGACTTCATCCGTGCCGATGCAGTAAGAAAAATCGCAGCAAGTATTGCTGCAGAAACCACACCCGAAGCGTGATCCTGCCGCATTGCGGCATTCACATATAGTAAATTTAAGGAGAATACATTATGGAATTTGAGAAATTAAAACAGATCATTGTGGATGAAGTTTCTCACGTAGATGCATCTAAAATCACAATGGATGCCCGCTTTATCGATGATCTGGAAATGGATTCCCTGGATGTTGTTCAGGTCGTTATGGCTATCGAAGCGCAGTTTGGTATCGAAGTACCGGATGATGCCGCTGAACATATGACAACCGTAAGCGACGCTGTAAAAGCCATTCAGGAAGCAATAGGAGCAAAGAACAAATGATAGAAGATTTAGACAAGCTGATGGACGCGCTTGGCTATCATTTCAAGGATGTGTCACTGCTTAAACATGCGCTGACGCATCCTTCTTATTCCAATGAAAATGGTGAGCCAAAGGAAGCATCCAATCAAAGACTGGAATTTTTAGGCGATGCTGTACTGGAACTGATTTCCAGTGTTTTTCTATTTCACCGTGAGCCTGTAATTCAGGAAGGCGTTATGACTAAAATCCGTGCCGCGTTAGTATGTGAACCTACTTTGGCCGGCGCCGCAAGAAAAGTAAACCTTTCCGATTACATTATCCTTGGAAAAGGGGAAGCTCGCGAACGAATCAACGAACGGGATTCCGTTCTTTCCGATGCATTTGAATCCGTTATCGGGGCAATGTATCTGGATGGAGGAATGGAACCGGCACAGAAATTTGTGACTGAAATGGTGCTATCTGATATCGAAAATGCCGGACTCTACCGCGATGCCAAAACAGTTCTTCAGGAATACGTTTCACAGAATAAACTCGACCTGAATTACGAAGTAATCGACGAGTCCGGACCTTGCCACGACCGTTTCTACCGTGTTGCTGCCAATATCAACAACGAGCAGTACGGCATCGGAGAGGGATCCAGCAAGAAGAAAGGCGAACAGGAAGCAGCATACCAGACACTGTTAAGAATTAAGGCGGAAACAGGACATGTATTTAAAATCTATTGAAATTCAGGGCTTTAAGTCTTTTGCAAACAAGACGGTTCTAGATTTCAGTAACGGAATAACCGGCATTGTCGGACCGAACGGATCCGGAAAATCAAATATTTCCGATGCCGTACGCTGGGTACTTGGCGAACAAAAAGTAAAACAGCTGCGTGGAAGTTCTATGCAGGATGTCATCTTTGCCGGTACGCAGCTGCGTCGTCCTCAGAGTTCTGCATTCGTTGCCATTACGCTTGATAACTCTGACCGTTCCCTGAACATAGATTATGATGAAGTAACGGTATCCAGACGTCTTTATCGTTCCGGCGAATCCGAATACATGCTGAATGGAACAGAATGCCGTTTAAAGGATATCAGCGAGCTTTTCTATGATACCGGTATCGGTAAGGACGGCTATTCCATCATTGGTCAGGGTCAGATTGATAAAATTCTTTCCGGAAAACCGGAAGAACGCCGTGACCTCTTTGACGAGGCCGTCGGTATCGTAAAATTCAAGCGGAGAAAAGCCGTTGCGCAGAAAAAGCTGGAAGATGAACAGGCTAATCTGGTTCGTGTAACGGACATTTTAAAAGAGCTGGAACGTCAGGTCGGTCCTTTAAAAAAGCAATCGGATGAAGCAAAACAATATCTTTCTATCCGCGACCAGCTGATTATCGCCGATTCTAATCTTTTTGTCCGGGACATGCAGGATACTATGGCCAGCATGAATTCGGTCAATGAAGATGAAGATACCGTGAATGCGGAATTAGAAGCTGTACGGAAAGAATCCGAAGAACTCACCGCGAAATATGATGAGATCGAGGAAAAAATCAAGACATTGGACGCTACCCTTATGCAAAAAAGAGACAGCGTCTCGAAATCGGATTTGCTGAAGACAAACCTTTCCGGTCAGATTAATGTCCTGAAAGAACAGATTTCTTCCGAGAAGAACAATGCTGCGCATTATACACAGCGTATCAACGCTTTGCAGAAGGATATGTTCGACCGCATTTCGCAAATCGAGGACAGTGTGAGTCTTCTTAAATGGATCCGTGAGCAGATTTCCTTTATCAAGGGGAATACCAGCGGAGACAACGACGAAAACATTGCGCTCGATCTCGAAATGATCAATGACACTCTTGACGAAACCGATATGACGGTTTCCAGCTGTATGGGTGCTGATTTCGAACTGGAGGAACGTCCGGTAAAGGAAGCCGAAAAAATCAATCCTGCAAAAAGCGATCACTTCCTGCAGAACATTGAAGAGCAGCGCAGACTTCTCGCAGAAATCGACAAACGGCTCGAAGAAGTTCGTTCTCTGATTGCTTCCGACAACGAACTTGTAGAACGTCTGGGCAATGAAAACCAGCAGCTCCGTATAACCATCGAACAGAAGCAGCGTTTCCATGACAACCAGAAAAACCGTTTGGAAACATTGCGGAATCTCGCAGAACGGTATGAAGGATACGGAAATGCCGTTAAGAACGTCATGGATCGCCGCGATAAGGAGCATGGTATCCGTGGTGTTGTTGCCGATCTGATTCAGGTGCCGGCCAAGTACGAGACTGCAATCGAAACTGCTTTGGGCGGCTCTATCCAGAATATTGTTACCGATAACGAAAATACGGCAAAATCTCTGGTTCAGTTTCTGAAACAGACACATGGCGGCCGTGCGACATTCCTGCCGCTTACAAATATTCGCGGCAAACGTGATGAAAACTGCGTAAAGGCATCGCATGAAAACGGCGCCATCGGCCTTGGATGCGACTTAATCGAATATAAAAGTGAATATACCGTTCTTGCGGAATACCTCTTGGGACGTGTATTGATTGTAAACAATATCGATACCGCTCTGTCCATTCAGAAAAAATACCATCAGTCCTTACGTATTGTCACATTGGAAGGTGACCAGTTAAATCCGGGCGGTTCAATTTCCGGTGGTGCTTTCCGAAACAACTCCAATCTGATGGGTCGAAAGCGTGAGCTGGAAGAAATCGAAAAGCAGATTTTCAGTTCGGAAGATGAAATCCGAAAACTCAAATCCAAGCTGGAGGATGCATTGCATCGTCGTGATGAAGCCAAAGCTTCTGCAGAATCCCACCGTCAGGAACTGGAAAAACTGACACTGGAGCAGAATACCAAATCCATGGCGATTTCATCCCAGATCAATGTGGAATATTCCAGTCTTTCTGCCCGTACCGACTACACGACAGAGAACCTGCACCGCTTAAATGACGAGCTGGTCAAGCTCTTTGACGAAAAAACGGACATGGAAGATTCCCAGTCCAATTCCGATACCATCCTTGCTGAAAAGGAAGAAAAGATTCAAAACCTTTCCGACCTCATTGCCAATGCAGACAATGAAGCCGAAAAGCTCAATCAGGAAATTTCAGAACAGGAACAGCAGAAAGAACATTTATTAGAAGAACGTAAATCCTTCTTTGGAAAGAAAGACGAGATTTCAGAGCGACTGCTTTCCATGGAGAAGGAATCCATGCGCGTTCAATCGAAACGTGAAAAACTCGACGAAAAGATCGATAAACTCACCACCTACATGTTCGATGAATATGGTCTTACCTATGAAGAAGCCCAGAAACGATATTCCGATGAATATACCAATATCTCTCAGCTTCGCGCACAGGTCAATGACTTCAAAAAGGATTTGAAAGCTCTGGGTCCGGTCAACCTTGACGCCATCGAGCAATATAAGGACGTCAGCGAGCGTTACGAATTCTTAAACAACCAGTACTTGGATCTTACGGAATCCGAGCAGTCTCTGACCGGAATCATCGAAGATCTGGACGCCGGCATGCGTAAACAGTTTAATGAAAACTTCCGTCTGATTCAGGAACAGTTTAATAAAGTCTTCAAGATTCTTTTTGGCGGCGGACAGGGTAAACTGGAACTGGATACGGAAGATCCGGATGTATTGACCACTTCCATTTCCATTATCGCAGAACCGCCCGGAAAGAAGCTTCAGAATATGATGCAGCTCTCCGGTGGAGAGAAGGCTCTGACGGCCATCGCACTTCTGTTTGCTATTCAGAGTCTTAAGCCGTCTCCATTCTGTCTGCTGGATGAGATTGAAGCCGCTCTGGATGACTCAAACGTTTCCCGATTTGCTCAATATCTGCACAACCTGAGTGAAACGCAGTTTATCGTGATCACACACCGTAGAGGCACTATGGAAAATGCCGACCGTCTCTTTGGTATCACGATGCAGGAGAAAGGAGTATCAGCACTTGTATCTGTCGACCTTGTCGCAGATCAGCTGGATAACTAATGGCTAACTTTTTTTCAAAATTAATCAATAATCTTTTTCAGACTTCTGAAGTAGCCGATGACAGTTTTTACGAGGATCTGGAAGATGCCATGATCATGTCTGACGTGGGCGTTACATCCACTCTCAAAATCATCGATGCGGTAAAATCCGAAGCCAAACGGCAAAATGTCACCACGACAAAGGAGGTCAAAAAGATACTGCACGACTATCTCTATGAACTGATGCGTGTAGATTCCTCTTATTACGACTTCGAGCACCAAAAGAGTATTATCTCTGTAATCGGTGTAAATGGTGTCGGAAAAACCACTTCCATCGGAAAGATGGCCAAAAATTTCAAAGACAGCGGCAAGAAAGTAATCCTGGCCGCTGCCGATACTTTCCGTGCCGGTGCCATTGAGCAGCTCCGCGAATGGGGAAACCGGGACGGCGTAGATGTAATTGCACAAAAGGAAGGATCGGATCCTGCCGCTGTTGTGTTTGACGCACTTCAGTCTTTTAAGTCAAAAAACGCCGATCTTTTGATCATTGATACTGCCGGCCGTCTGCATAACAAGAAAAATCTGATGCAGGAACTCGGCAAAATCAACCGCATTATTGACAAGGAATTTGCAGAAGGATATCGCGAGACTCTCGTCGTACTGGATGCCACCACCGGTCAAAATGCATTAAGTCAGGCTCAGATCTTTAAAGATGCCTGTCAGGTCACCGGCATTATCCTCACCAAAATGGACGGAACCGCAAAGGGCGGCATTGCCTTGGCCGTTCAGTCCGAGCTCGGCATTCCGGTAAAATACATCGGCATCGGAGAGAAGGCATCGGACCTCAAAAAGTTCGATGCAAAGGAATATGTCGATTCCATTTTTGCCGAATAATGTTTTAAAAACATTTGTTATCGTCCATACGATTTCCGCCTTGCAATCTTTGTTTCTCGCTGTCAACATTTTTCCTTGACATCGCAGAGCAAGGTTGTTATAATCAGCAAGGTTTAAGGGAGATTGTATGGACGATTTTGTTCTACGCGGCAATCTGTATGAACTTTACGGCGGATTGCTCAACGAAAATCAGCGAAAGGTATATGAGTATCACATCATGGATGATATGAGCTTCACAGAAATCGGTGAAGAAATCGGTGTCACCAGACAGGCTGCTCAGGAACTTTTCCGAAGAGCTGATAAAAAGCTTCAGGAAATCGAAGACACTTTGGGATTGCAATCCAAATTGATCCACCTTCGCAGGATAGCCGAAAACATTAACAGCAAAACCAATGACCCCGAGATCCGGGATCTTGCAGGAGAAATTATCAATGGCATTTGAAAACCTTACAGACCGTCTAACCGGTATATTTTCAAATCTTGGCGGAAAAGGAAAGCTCAGTGAAGAGGACGTAAACACCGCGCTTCGCGAGGTTCGTATGGCTCTTCTCGAGGCCGACGTCAATTTTAAACTCGTTAAAGAATTCGTTTCCAAGGTAAAAGAAAAGGCCATTGGCGAAAATGTATTAAACAGCCTGACTCCTGCGCAGACCGTTGTTAAAATCGTAAATGACGAACTTACCGAAATGATGGGTTCCGAAACAACGGAAATTACCCTGCGCCCGGCCAGTGACATCACGGTCATTATGATGATCGGTCTTCAGGGTGCCGGTAAAACCACAACCGCTGCAAAGCTTGCCGGAAAGTTCAAATCAAACGGCCGGACCCCGGTTCTGGTTGCCTGTGATATCTATCGTCCGGCGGCCATCGAACAGTTGCGTGTGAACGCAGAGAAGCAGCAGGTTGCATTTTTCTCGCTCGGTGATCAGATCAGCCCGGTAGAAATCGCAAAACGTGCCATCGAAGAAGCCCGCACAAAGCATTATAATGTCGTACTTCTGGATACCGCAGGCCGTCTTCAGATTGACGAAAAGCTCATGAAAGAGCTGCAGGATATCAAAGCGGCAGTAAAGGTCGACTGGTCCATCCTGACGGTAGATGCAATGACCGGACAGGAAGCCGTCAATGTTGCAGAGACCTTTACCTCCAACGTTGGCATCGACGGTGTCATTCTTACCAAATGCGATGGTGATACCCGCGGCGGTGCAGCACTTTCCATCAAGGCTATGACCGGAAAGCCGATCCTTTACCTTGGTATGGGCGAAAAGCTCGACGATCTCGAGCAGTTCTATCCGGATCGTATGGCCGGCAGAATTTTAGGCATGGGCGATGTCCTTTCTCTGATTGAGAAAGCCCAGAAGGGGATGGATGAAACCAAAACCCGTGAGTCCATGAACAAAATGACCAAAGGAAAGTTTGACTACAACGACTTCATGATGCAGATGGAGCAGATGTCAAAACTGGGTGGACTGGGCGGAATCTTAAAGATGCTTCCGGGTATGTCCGGTCTCGGTGACCTGGATCTTGATGCAACCGAAAAGAAGATGAATCAGATCAAGGCAATCATCCAGTCTATGACAGAAAAAGAACGGGCCAATCCGGATCTTATCAATCCTTCCCGGAAACGTCGTATTGCAAATGGTGCCGGCGTAGATATTCAGGAAGTCAATCGCATGGTCAAGCAGTTTGAACAAATGCGCAAAATGATGAAGCAATTTGGCGGCGCATTGCGATCCAAGCACGGACGTGGCGGCCTGGGCAGCCTTGCCGGTCTCGGACGCAGAAATCCATTTGGCTTCTAAATTTATTATTTCAGGTTTCATCAGCATTGCTGTGAACATATATATTATTTTTTATTTCTAAGGAGAAAAAAACAATGGCAGTTAAGATCAGATTAAGAAGAATGGGTCAGATTCATGCACCTTTTTACAGAGTAATCGTTGCTGATTCCAGATCCCCAAGAAACGGTAAGTTCATCGCTGAAATCGGTACTTATGATCCTAAGCAGGAGCCATCTGCAATCAAGATCGATGCAGAGGCAGCTAAGAAGTGGCTTCAGAATGGTGCACAGCCAACTGAGACTGTTGCTAAGCTTCTCAAGAAGGCTGGAATCTGCTAATTCACTTGTGTGATATTGACGCTATTGCGTCAGATTCCATCATAACTTGGAGGAGACCTCATGAAGGATTTACTCGTAACAATTGCCAAAGCTCTTGTACAAAACCCTGATGACGTTAATGTCATTGAGGAAGACAAGGATGGCGAAATCGTCCTGACCCTGTCGGTGAACGAGCAGGACATGGGTAAGGTCATCGGTCGTTCAGGTCGCATCGCAAAGGCAATCCGTTCTGTAATGTCGGCAGCCGCTGCAAAGGCAGATGTCAAAGTCACAGTGGATATTAAATAACAGGAAACACACATGCAGGAAAAACTCAGAGTTGGTACTATTGTTACCACCCATGGCCTGAAAGGCGAAGTTAAAGTTTATCCTACAACGGAAGATCCGGCCAGATTTCTTGACTTAAAGAAGGTTTGGCTGGATTTTTCCGGTTCTATGGATCAAATGAAGCGCTTAGAGATCGCATCCGTTCGCTTTCAGAAGAACATGGTATTATTAACCTTCAAAGGCATCACCAATGTGGATGATGTCCTTCCGTTCCGTCAAAAGGATCTTTATATTGACCGTGCTGACGGCCTTCCGCTTGCTGAAGGTCAATACTATGTCGGTGATCTGATCGGCATCAAAGTCATCAGTGACGAAGGCGTAGAACTTGGCACCGTAAAGGAACTGTTTGAAACCGGAGCTAACGATGTACTGGTTGTAAAAACTTCCGGAAAAGATCTTTTGATTCCTTACATTCCGCAATGCATTTTAGACAAACAGCCGGAAAAAGGATTCATGACCGTTCACCTTTTGCCGGGACTTCTTGATCTATAAACCCAACGCAGGAAAGCATCTTAATGAAAAATTACTATGTAATGACCTTATTTCCGGAAATGATTCAGAATGTCGTGAAGGAAAGTATCACCGGCAGAGCCATTGAAAAGGGCCTTATGCAGGTGAAGGCCTATGATATTCGGAATTTCACAAAAGACGCACATAATCATGTAGACGATTATCCATACGGCGGCGGTGCCGGTATGCTCATGCAGGTGCAGCCGATTGTAGATTGCTACCAGCATATCGTATCAGAAATCGGTCACAAACCCCGTGTACTGTTTATGTCGCCACAGGGCCGTACCTTTAACCAGCAAATGGCCGAGGAACTGGCTAAAGAGGATAATCTGATTTTTCTTTGCGGACATTATGAAGGTGTTGACGAACGTGCTTTGGAAATTCTCGAAGTGGAAAATGTCTCTATCGGCGACTACGTTTTGACCGGCGGAGAGCTTCCGGCTCTTAGTATGATCGATTCCATTTCCCGTTTGGTCCATGGCGTCTTAAATAAAGATGCCTCCCATGAGATTGAATCTTTTTCGGATGGTCTTTTAGAATATCCTCAATATACGCGGCCGGCAGAATATAACGGTCTTAAAGTACCGGACATATTGCTTTCCGGGGATCACAAAAAAGTAGATGAGTGGAGACACGCACAAAGTCTGCTTCGTACAAAGGAACGACGGCCGGATCTTTATGCTGCCTATGTGGCTGCAAATCCGGAGGAATTCGCCCCTCCAAAAAAGCGTCGCAAAAGAGTGCACAGGGCTTGCAATTCCGAATAACTTATGTTAAATTATCAAAGTTGTGACACTAAGTGATGTTCCGCTGACGAGCTGCACAGGAAGAAAACATAACGATGTTTTAAAGCAGCATTGAGCATAGTGCTTCGTGAATGAATGTCAAATGTTTAATGGAGGTAACACAATGGCAAACCACGATATTATTAAGGCAATTGAGGATGGTCAGCTTAAGGCTGAGACTCCTAAGTTCAACACAGGTGACACTGTTAAGGTTTACAACAAGATCAAAGAGGGTAACCGCGAGAGAACACAGATCTTCGAGGGTACTGTTATCAAGATCCAGGGCGGTTCAAACCGTGTAACCTTTACTGTTAGAAAGTCTTCTAACGGTGTAGGTGTAGAGAAGACTTGGCCACTTCACAGCCCAATGGTTGAGAACGTTGAAGTTGTTCGTGCAGGTAAGGTTAGAAGAGCTAAGCTCACATACCTTAGAAACCGTACAGGTAAGGCTGCAAAGGTTAAGGCACTTTAATCTGATCGCTAATGTCATCGAGAAGGCGTTCCTGATGGGAACGCCTTCTTTTTTTGCAGAAGCGCCTTGCTTTCTCTGCACTTTCTATTTATTCTGTACTAGAATCGGTTTACTATGGATAAAGCTTTTCTGTTATCCAGTCCGACCACGATCCGCTTTGATTAATTTATTTTGGCAGCGAAAGGATTTATCGATGACCGAACATAATAATTTTATTCGTTACGCTGTACACTATGTCACAAATTTTATCATCGTCATTTCTCTGGCCTGGTTCATTGTCCATAGTTTTCTCGCCACAGAAAGTGTTTCCGGCCATAGCATGGAACCGGCCATCTCCGCAGGAGATCTGGTTTTGGTAGACACATTGGCCTATAAATTTTCTGCACCAAAGCGCATGGATATCATTGTTTTTCAACGCAGTGATTCCACAGAAAACATTAAACGTGTTGTAGGATTGCCCGGTGAAACCGTCGTAATTCAAAACGGTCACATCTACATCGATGGTAAACTATTGGAAAGTGATAAAATTTCCGACATTTCTCTTGCAGGTATCGCCGAAAATCCTGTGGAACTGATGGCGGACGAATATTTCCTGATTGGCGACAATGCGGATTCCTCTGAGGACAGCCGTTTCGTAAATGTAGGAAACGTCAAAAAATCACAAATCATCGGAAAGGTATGGTTCCGTATCCTTCCAATTAATAAATTCAGTTTCATTCACTAAATTCACCTTGCCAGTGCAATGGTTATAGAGAGGAGTACAATGCAAATTCAATGGTATCCCGGCCATATGGCCAAAGCAAAACGTAATATCCGTGAAGACCTGAAACTCGTCGATCTCGTAATCGAGATTCTTGATTGCCGATGCCCGGAGTCTTCCAGAAATCCGGACATCGATAATTTTGCAAAGGACAAAGCAAGAATCATGCTTCTTAATAAAGCGGATCTCGCCGATCGTACGGTCACAAAGAAATTTTCTGATTATTTTTCCCAAAAGGGCTTCTATACTTTAGAAATCGATGCACGAAATAAGGGCAGTCTAAAAAAACTTAACGCACTGATTGATACGGCCTGCCAGCCAATTGTAGAAAAAAATCTGAAAAAGGGTATACAAACACCGGTCATTCGCGCCATGGTTCTCGGTATTCCGAATGTCGGAAAATCCACTTTCATCAATTCCTATATTGGTAAAGCTATGGCTAAAACCGGCAACAAGCCCGGCGTAACCCGCGGAAACCAGTGGATCAAAGTCAATAAAAAGCTCCAGCTGCTGGATACTCCGGGTATCACCTGGCCGAAATTCGAGCGTGAAATCGTAGGTATGAATCTTGCACTGATTGGTTCCATCAATGACCAGATTCTGAATATCGATGAACTTGTATTCTACTTGATCAAATATCTGACACGCTATTATCCGAAATCCCTTCCGGAACGCTATGGAGATACCATTCTCGGTATGGAAGAGGCACTTCCTATTTTTGATGCCATCGGCAAAAAGCGAGGATGCATCATGAAGGGTGGTAATGTCGATTACACAAAGACAGCAAAAATCATTCTCGACGACTTCCGTAGCGGCCGTCTGGGCACGATCACGCTGGAGCATCCTATCGGTTCCACCGATGATGCCCCAAATGACTCCGAAGATACGACTGAAAGTAAGGAAGGAAAAGCATGCGGGAATTAACGGGAGAACGTCTGGAAAAGGAATTGGCCCGCCTCCAGGATATGCACATCTATGAAAACAGCTATGCTGCAACCCACTCTTTTATTGCGGGAGTTGACGAGGCCGGCCGTGGTCCTTTGGCCGGTCCTGTTGTTGCAGCCTGCTGTATTTTGCCAGAGGACGCGGTCATTCTGCATTTAAACGACTCAAAAAAACTGAGCGAGAAACGAAGAGAAGCTTTATTTCCGGAAATCCAGGAAAAGGCCATCGCCTATGGCGTCGGCATTGTCGATGAGGCCCGCATTGACGAGATCAATATTCTACAGGCCGACTATGAAGCCATGCGAATCGCTCTTCAAAAAACTTCGGATATGCTTAAGGCAAAAGGCCTTACCGATAAAGGACCGGATTTGCTGCTGAACGATGCTGTGACCATTCCGGATGTTGAAATCGAACAGATTCCAATCATAAAAGGAGATGCCAAATCGGTTTCCATCGCTGCTGCCAGCGTTCTTGCCAAGGTTACAAGGGATCATCTTATGCAGCAATACGATACCGAATATCCGCAATATGGTTTTGCCAAGCACAAAGGCTACGGAACCGCTGCGCACATTGCCGCTTTAAAGGAATTCGGCCCCTGTCCGATTCACCGCCGGTCATTTATTAAAAAGTTCGTATAATCCGGAAGACCGTTTTTTCATTCCGGTTATCGAGAAAGGCCTTCCACATGAATGAACAAACAGCCGGACACAATACGCACCAGCGGGGCCGGCATTATGAATCCGTCGCCGCGGACTATCTGACATCCTTAGGCTATGAAATCCTCGATCGTAACTGGCGTTTCCACCGTAATGAAATCGATCTCATTGCCCGAGACAGAGAAACC
Organism: uncultured Eubacteriales bacterium; assembly: GCA_900318695.1. Taxonomy (GTDB): domain Bacteria; phylum Bacillota; class Clostridia; order Lachnospirales; family Lachnospiraceae; genus Oribacterium. Next base: position 13,553 of record ONLM01000014.1, read on the forward strand.
CTTGTTTTCATAGAAGTCAAGGCGCGGCTTAATACAGCGCATGGATACGGAATGCAGGCAGTTGATTTCAAAAAACAGCAGCGCATCCGGAAAGTGGCTGCGGCATATTTGCTGCAGCATCATTATTCTTATTACCAGACTCCATGCCGTTTTGATGTTATCTCTATCGATGACAATGAAATACGACTATTCCGAAATGCGTTTTAATGACTTTCCCAAAGCGATATGCTATACTTTACGATAAATATGTTTTTAACATTGTCTTTTGAGACAATATCGGAGGAATAAATGTTAGCAAAAGATTGTACAAAAAAAATTATTCTGACTGGTGATCGTCCAACCGGAAAGCTTCACCTTGGCCACTATGTAGGCTCTTTAAAAAGAAGAGTAGAACTTCAGAATTCCGGCAACTTTGATGAGATCAACATTCTCGTTGCCGATGATCAGGCATTGACAGACAACTGGGATAATCCTAAAAAGGTTCGTGACAATATCATTGAAGTCACTTTGGACTATCTTTCTGCCGGCATTGATCCGGATAAGGCCAATATTTGTATTCAATCTGCCATTCCGGCATTACACGCATTGACATTTTATTATATGAATCTGGTTACAACACAGCGACTTTCCAGAAACCCGACTGTAAAGTCAGAGATGAAGCTTCGCGGCTTTACCGGTAATGATGTTGACAACGATAATGAGCAGGGTCTTCCTGCCGGATTCTTTACCTATCCGGTATCACAGGCAGCCGATATTACTGCCTTTAAGGCCACAACGGTTCCGGCCGGCGAAGATCAGATGCCGATGGTTGAGCAGACCCGGGAAATCGCACATCGTTTTAATACCATTTACAACTGTGACGTTCTTGTAGAACCGGACATTTTAATTCCGGACGTTTCTGCACAGAGAAGACTTCCTGGTCTTGATGGTAAGGCAAAAATGTCTAAGTCTCTCGGCAACTGCATTTATCTTTCCGATGATGAGAAGACCGTAAAACAGAAGGTTATGAGCATGTATACCGATCCTACTCATATCAATATTGCAGATCCTGGTCACGTAGAGGGCAATATGGTATTTACTTATCTGGATGCCTTCCTCAGAGATGACAGTCAGTTTGCAGATTATCTCCCGGATTATCAGAACCTTGACGAAATGAAGGAGCATTATCAGAAGGGCGGCTTGGGTGATATGAAGTGCAAGAAGTTCCTTCTGAAAGTCATGGAAGAGATGCTTCAGCCGATTCGCGTAGAGCGTGCTAAATGGTCTGCCAATATCGGTGATGTTTTTGACATCCTGAAGGCCGGTACCGATCATGCCGTAAAGGTTACAAATGCGACCCTTAGCGAGTGCCGTGAAGCTATGAAAATCAATTATTTCGATGATAAGGCTTCTATGGTAGCCGACTGGGAAGCCTGGGAGAAAGAAAGCCATTCCGAGGCATAATCCATGGGCACCTGGAAGACTCGCGGACTTAGAGGCTCTCAGCTCGAGGAACTGATCAATCGTACGAATGATGCTTATCAGGCAAAACATCTTGCGATCGTTCAAAAAATCCCCACACCGATAACCCCGATCAATATGAATGCCGACCATACACAGATTACTCTTGCCTATTTTGACAAGAAATCCACGGTCGACTATATTGGCCTTGTGCAGGGGATACCGGTGTGTTTTGATGCCAAAGAATGCGCCAAATCCTTTTGGCCTCTTGCAAATCTGCACGAACACCAGGTTCGGTTCATGCAGGAGTTTGAGCAGCAAGGCGGCATCAGCTTCATAATATTGTCCTTTACAAGTCTCAATGAGACGTATTATATTCCATTTCGCGATATTCTATATTTCTGGGAAAGAATGCAGAATGGCGGAAAAAAGTCCTTTAATTACGACGAAATTGATCATCTGTATCGCATACGATCGCACAAAGACATGCTGGTCCATTATCTGGAACCTTTACAGCGGGACCTGGATGAACGCGACCGCGCCGGTTCCTGTGAAGATGATCAACATGAGGTTTAAAATTACATGAATATTATTGTTGTTGGCTGCGGTAAAGTTGGTTTAACGCTTGCTGATCAGCTTAATAAAGAAAACCACAACATTACCATTATTGACAGCAATGAAAAAGTACTTCGTCACGCCGTCGATACCCTGGATGTTATGGGAATCAATGGCAATGGTGCCATGCTGAGAACGCAGCAGGAAGCGGGCGTTAAAAATGCCGATGTGCTGATTGCCGCTACTGATTCCGATGAAATCAATATGCTTTGTTGCCTTATTGCAAAAAAAGAAGGTAACTGCAGTACCATTGCCCGAATCCGAAATCCGGAATATTCTGAGGAAATCACTTATCTTCGTGATGAGTTAAACTTAGCCATGGTCATCAATCCGGAAATGGCAGCCGCGAAGGAAATTGAACGTCTGCTCCGTTTTCCGTCTGCCATGAAAATCGATAGTTTTTCCCGTGGAAAGATTGACCTGATTCGCGCAAAACTTCCGGAAAACAGCAGCCTCTGCGGTCTTAAGCTTTATGAACTGACCTCCAATTTCAAAGTCAATGTTCTGATTTGCTCTATCGAGCGAGGCGATCAGGTCATGATTCCAGACGGCCATTCCGAATTCCGACCGGGAGACGTGATCAGCTTTATTGCAAAGCCACAGGCGGCCAATGCCTTTTTCCGTCAATGCGGAATTGAATACGCACCGATTCGCAGCTGCATGATTGTAGGCGGTGGAAGAGTAACCTACTACATTTCCAAATACCTGCAGGACAATCACATGAAATTAAAGCTGAAGATCATTGATACCGATAAAGATCGTTGCGATTTCATTGCAGATGAATTTCCGGAAGCTACCATTATTAACGGTGACGGTACCGATCAGGATTTGCTCCTTCGTGAAGGCATTGAGAATACCGATGCTTTCTGTTCTTTAACCGGCTTTGACGAAGAAAATATTATGCTTTCGCTTTATGCCGGAAAGCTTTCAAAGGCCAGATTGATCACGAAAATCAACCGTATCGCCTTTGAAAACGTCACAAGTGAAATGAATCTCGGTTCCGTGATTTATCCAAAGCAGATCGTTGCCGACCACATTGTCCAGTATGTTCGTGCTTTGCAAAACACGCAGGGTTCCAATGTAGAAACCCTCTATAAAATTGCAGACGGTAAGGCAGAGGCTCTTGAATTCAAGGTTAAGGATGATCCTAAAATCGTTCATCATACTTTTGCCGAAATGAAGTTTAAGCCGAATGTTCTCATCGCTGCAATTATGAGAAACCATAAGATGATCACTCCTCGTGGTGCAGATTATCTATTACCGGGAGATAATGTCATCGTCATTACGACAAATACCGGTTTCAACGATCTAAAGGATATCCTGGCATAAACCACGGCAAATCCGAAAAACAAGGAGACTTTTGTTAGAATATGAATATTAATATGATCATTTATGTACTCGGCTGGGTACTGAAGATCGAAGCCGGTTCCATGTTGCTGCCGATTATCTGTGGTCTGATCTACGGTGAAACAAGACCGGTTATGTCCCTGCTCGTATCCGTGGTCATTTCTTTTATCATCGGAACACTGGCAACATTCCGTCGCCCCAAAAGAACTGACTTCTATGCACGTGAAGGTTTTGTTATCTGTGCATTAAGCTGGTTTGTTATGTCCCTCATCGGTGCATTGCCTTTTTATCTCAGCATGGCAATTCCGAGCTACATCGATGCATTGTTTGAAATCGTATCCGGATTCACAACAACCGGAGCTTCCATTCTGTCTGATGTAGAGCATTTAGGCAAAGCGCTTTTATTTTGGAGAAGTTTCAGCCATTGGATCGGCGGTATGGGTGTACTGGTTTTGGTTCTAACCGTACTTCCGTTAGGAGGCGGCTACAACATGATGATCATGAAAGCAGAGTCTCCGGGTCCTGATGTAAGTAAAATGGTACCTAGAGTTGCCGACACAGCAAAGGCACTTTATCGCATTTACTTAATCATTACCGTCATCATGGTTGTAATATATATATTAAGCGGAATGCCGGTCTTTGATGCATTGTGCATCGGTTTCGGCACCGCCGGTACCGGAGGATTTGCTGTACGCAACAGCGGCATGGCGGATTATTCCATGCTGAGCCAGTTCCTGATTACTATTTTCATGATTCTGTTCGGTGTGAATTTCAATGTTTACTACCTGTTGCAAAAACGCAAATGGAAAGATGCCTTTCATTGTGAAGAAGCGCGCGCCTACCTCGCAATCATCGCGATCTCAACCATTTTCATCGGATGCAACATACTTTCGCTATGCAACGGTAACGTGCTGTTTGCCTTCCACCATACATTTTTCACGGTTGGCTCTCTGATTACAACAACCGGCTTTTCTACCTTGGATTTTGCACAGTGGCCACAGGCCAGTCAGATGGTCATTCTATTTCTAATGTATTGCGGTGCATGCGCAGGTTCTACCGGCGGTGGCATCAAAGTATCCAGAATTCTGATTCTCGTAAAGGAGATCGGAAAGGAACTGCATGTCTTAATCCACCCAGAGGCAGTGAAGCACATCCGTCTGGAAGGAAAGAGCATAGAACATAATGTCGTACGTTCTGTAAATGTATATTTCATTATGTACGTTTTATTATTTATTATTTCTGTATTTATCATTTCCTTTGACAATTTTGATTTTATAACCAATTTTTCTGCAGTAGCTGCGACCTTTAACAACATTGGCCCCGGACTTGGCAAAGTTGGGCCGGTCAGCAATTATTTTGAATATTCTAATTTGAGTAAACTGGTTTTGATTTTCGACATGCTTGCAGGACGTCTGGAGATACTTCCTATGATGATTCTTTTCCTGCCAAGAACCTGGAAACGTATAGCATAATTACGGTCAATAGAAAAAAGCCTTTAGAGATATGTAAAACTCTCTACGGGCTTTTTCTTTATCCTCGGGGACATGTCAAAATGACAAACAGACAT
>ONLM01000070.1 GCA_900318695.1 uncultured Eubacteriales bacterium
AAACCCGGATCCTGATTTCGACTGCCGCTCATAACCAGATTTCCAATCGGTTTATCTGCTTCTCACAAAGTCTTTCCAACTGTTCTCTCTTTAACACGAAATGACTGCGATCCTTTACTTCCATACCGGCTTCATTTAAGATCACCGCGCCTACATGGTACGCACCATAATCCAAATGTCCGGGATTACGGAACAGGATTTCCAGCGGCTTTCCGGCAAATCGAAGCTGCAATGATGCATTTCCATCCACATCAAACTGCTCTTTTACAAGCTTCGGCTCCACAACCAGATCACCGAGTTCGCCACGCACGCCAAATACCTGTGTGACCATCGTCAGCTCATACCAGCTCGCCGCCCCTGTAAGATAATGGTACATTCCCCGTCCATCCGGTGCGAAATACTCCGGAATACCCGGATAGATCCGGCTCTTTTCGAAATTCAATGCCGCATCCGCCAATGTCTGCAATGCCTTATATCCTTCCTGTACAAAGCCTCTCTGGTACAATGCGTAAGCAAACATAACCGTCATATGCGAAAAAACGGCGCCGTTTTCCTTTTGTCCATATGCAAATCCGAACATACGTCCCATATCCAGTTTCAATTCATGGAAGTTGGTATTCAGACGGTATCCTCCGATTTCCTTCTGATACAGATGGGCGTCAGCCGCACGGACGATCCTTCGTATCTGCTCCGGTTCAGCCGTACCGCTCATAATGGTAAATACCTGTCCGGTCAGCATCATTCTCGGATCCTCTCCGGCACGTTCCACCGGGTTGCCATGATTGTCATAATAGCTGTTAAACCAGCCCTTTTCTGTATCCTCCGTGATCCATTCCTGCTGCCGGATGCTCTCCTTTAAGAATGCCGACATACGGTCCAGTTCTCCGGCAAGATCGGCAATCCTGATGGAAATAGTCTGTCCTTGCACGGTATGCTTTACTTTTTCTCCATAGGCCTGAAGCACTTCTCTCCGCGATGCCGGCGTCCATTCCTGCATCTTGTCCGGAAGCAATGTCACCAGCTCTTCCAGGACTTCCACCGTATCTACCGAATGCTTCTTGGCAAAATCCCTCAGCATCCCGGCAAGATCGGAAAGATTTCCAGCATAGGCAGCTGTAAAGGCTACGCTTTCCCCCCGCTCCGATGCCATATCCAAAGCATCGTTCCAGTCTGCCCCCCGAAGCTGCAGCATATTATGTGTTCCAACCTCATAAAATGCGGTAAGGTGCTCCACCAACAAATGCTCCAGCAAGGTTCCTTCATATTGCTCCCCGGCTCGGGTTTTCAGTCGTAATCCGACACCATCCCATTCCTCATCCAATGCAGTTCCGCGTAAAACCTGTCCATCTTTAAAATACGGCATACGCTCCAATAAAATATTTACATCTCCACTCTGATGGATATAAAGAAGGATCGTTTTCAATGGCCACAATGCATGATCCATCCATACTCGAGTAATTCCGTTTCGATCGGCAATGAATTCTCCGGCACCGTCGCCTATGATCGTGGCATTGGTTCCGTCGATTCGCATACCTTCTGCATTGTTCAAAATCATATTTCTGACGGTTTCCGGTTCCATAAGAAGAAGCGACAGGCAATCCTGCCACAGGTCTCTCCAACCTCTTCCTCCTCGGCCGTAATCATGATACGGAAGGAATGAACAGCCGAAAAGTCTGCGAAGAAACGGCTGAAAGCATACCCACTTCAGGAATCCGTCCATGGCATCATCCTGCACATGGAAATTTACATTGGCCAGCTTCTGCCAATACGCTTTGGTCTCCGCCAGACAATCTGCCACTTTCTCTTCTGTATTCAGACTTTCATACTGCTGTTTCAGGTCCTCATCCGTGCAGGAATCCAAAATTCCCAAAAGCACGATAAAACGGATATGTTCTCCCGGCCGAAGCGTCTTCTTTGCAAAGCGAAGAGCTCCCATAGCCTCTTGGCCTTCCCGCACTTCACCAGACTTGACCGCTTTCTGTGTCTCCCGATAGACTGCCGCCGGATGAATAAAGCTTCCGCCTTCTCCCAGAAATTCTTCAACCGTAGGATAAAATCCTTCCGGTGCCTCTCCCTGTACTGTACCCATGACAAAATAGGATCGGTGATTTACCTGATGTCCTCTTTCATCAAACGACATCGTCGGTGTCACCACAAC
>ONLM01000234.1 GCA_900318695.1 uncultured Eubacteriales bacterium
CTGTAATTTTGCCGAATGGCAGCCAGGATCTGTGCAATTCGCTCCGGCTCCAGAATAGAAGGTGTCCCACCGCCTAGAAAAATGGTGGAAACGGTATAGGAATTTCGCACCGCAGGAGCCGCAAGAGTGATTTCCTGGCAGAGTTTCTCCACGTAGGCTTCCTGTGCTTCGGTTCTGGTCGGGAAGGACAAAAAGTCGCAATAATTACATTTGCTTGCGCAAAACGGTATGTGAATATAGAGCTCTAATTGCGTTTTGTCCTGAGTGTCAATAATAGTATCCTGCATTGTTTTTCTCCTGAAATCTCTACATAATTTAGCACAGCCTTTATAAAACAACAAGCAGGTGACAGAACGATATGCTATAATGGAATGCGCGTTTGCGGGTGCAGAGAGAATTCTGTGCCCGTAAAAATCGAAAGGAAAAGAAATATTGCAGATCTCGGCCTTTGGTGGAGACGGCATGCAAGGAGTGGTATGGCATACGGAAAAAAGGACGAAACTAGCGAATATTTGAAGCTCAATGAGGATCTTCGTAATCAGGATTTCCGCCCCATGTATCTTCTTTATGGCGTGGAGGAATATTTAAAGCTTTCTTATAAGAAAAGTTTCCGCAAGGCATTTGGCGGAGAGGAAGGTCTTTGTTATGACTTTTTTGACGGGGCGCCGGATGTGGATGTGCTTATCGATACGGTTCGTACCTTTCCCATGTCCTTTACCGGTACCGGACGTTTGGTGATCGTGCAGGACAGCGGCTGGTTCAAAAAAACGCCTCCGGAGAAGCTGACGAATTTTCTGGCCGATGAAAAAGAGTATCCGGAGACCGGACATCTTATGTTTATTGAGACCGAAATCGATAAGAGAAATAAGCTTTACAAAGTTGTGTCCTCGCGGGGCTTTGTCTGTGAACTCGGCCCGCAGTCGGAAGCGCAGCTTAGCCGCTGGGGCGCCCGCTATCTTGATAATGCAGGGAAAAAGATCCGAAATTCCACCATGCAGCTTTTGCTGAGTATGACGGGAAGCCGAATGGATAATATTGCTTCGGAACTTGAAAAACTGATTGCCTATGTGGGGGATCGTGAAGTAATCGAAGACCAGGATATTACGACCATCTGCTCGCGGAATGTGGAGGATCAGGTATTTCAGATGATTACGGAGCTCAGTCTCGGCAATAAGGAAAAAGCCATGCAGTACTATGCGGATCTGATGCTTTTGCAAGAGGCACCGATGAAGATCCTTGCTCTCATGCGGAGAAACTTTAATCAGCTGCTGTTGGCCAAGGAAAGTATGGATGCACGCATGGCACCGGCTGACGGCGCCAAATATGCGAATGTCAGTCCATGGGTCTATAAAAAACTTTGTGAACAGGCGAGACATTATACAAAAGAAAATCTGGAAGAGTATCTGTCGGATTGCTATCGCTATGATGCTGCCATAAAAAATGGAAATATTGCTGACAGAACGGCGGTCGAATTGCTGCTTTGTAGGTAAAAGTGACTAATTCTTACGACGCCGAAAGGAATTCGTAAGTTGCGGAAATTTGACATCTGGTTTAAGGTGGGGCATATATGGCACAACCTATGCGTTTTTTTGCGTACATGATGACACAAGAAACCAGAATATGGTCAAATGGAGGTCAATATGAAAAAAACAGGATTATGGCTGGCAGCAGCAGGGGTTTGCCTTGCTTGTCTGTTGTCCGTTCCATCCTTTGCCGCTGAGAAGGAAAATTACGGTCCGGCGTTTGTGGATGGACAGCCAATCGCAGAACTGCAGGATGAAAACCATTTTGTCGGATCGACTTTCGGCGATGCAAGCGGAGCTGCTGCGAAAACAGAGAAGACCGTGAAGGAAGAAACAAAGCAGGAAGAAACATTGGAACTCGTGGAGTTGCCGACGCTTCGGGCCGGAGAAACACCGATCGGTGAGCTTGTTACAGAGGAAACCAAAAATTATACACGAGGAGAAAGTCTGGGAGAGTTTCAGATCGTCGGTTATTATGGCGGCGGTTCTACTTTTTCCGGCGCACCGACGCAGAATCATCATACAATAGCGGCGGATCTGTCCGTTCTTCCCATCGGAACAAAGGTTCTGATCAACAATACGGTTTATACGGTTGAGGACAAGGGAAGTAAAGTAAAGGGAAAAATGATTGATGTTTACTTCGATACGAAAGAAGAAGCTGTAGGCGTGACCTGGTATGGAAAACGCTATTGTACAGTGTATAAGGCGGTGGCAAAGTCATGAGTTTAGAAGAAAGTCAGAGCCTGGCAGGTTCTGGATGCGGTCGGGCCTTCCGCATTCTTCGCCCGATCCTCATGATTCTCATGGGCACGGCCGCTATGATATTTCTTATTTTCGGAGATGACTTTGAAGCACGTGCCGAAGAACAGGCTTCCAGTACCTATACTTCGGAAAGCTTGGGTGATGTATTGTATTTTTCTACGGAGAATCCGCAGAAGAGTCAGCAGGAACTTGCGGCGGATCAGGCTGTGGTAGAGACACAGGAAGCGCAGAACCTGGCGGCCGCCGGTGTAATTACCGATGCGGCGGGTCGGCGGCTGATTCCGGCCGGACGTTTCCGGATTACCGGTTACTGCCCTTGTTACATCTGCTCGGAGGGACATGGAACCATGACCTCTACCGGCTCACGTGCTGTGGCGGGACGTACGGTAGCGGTGGATCCGAGAGTTATTCCGTATGGAACCCATCTTTTGATCAATGGGCATGAGTATATCGCAGAGGATTGCGGCGGATTGATCAAAAACAAGCATATTGATATTTATTTCAATACGCATAACGAGGCAAGAAACATATTGTTTTATACCGATGTTTACATTATAGCGTAAGGCTTAATAGCTTGACAGTAAAAGGGATGACGGGAAAACCGTCATCCCTTTTATTGTTCGATAAGGCTGTCGTGCGGCTGTTGTGTTTTCACAATTATTTCATAATTCTATCGCGAAAAATCCTTGACATGAAAACCTTAGGTGAGTAGTATAACGTATAGATGTTAGCACTCCGATATTTTGAGTGCTAACAAATAAGGACAGAAGACAGGAGGCCAGAGATGGAATTGGATCAGCGTAAGGTTGTTATCCTTACTACGATTATAAAAAACTATCTTGAAACCGGAGAACCGGTGGGATCAAGAACAATCAGTAAGTATTCCGGTCTCAATCTCAGCTCTGCCACGATCCGAAATGAGATGAGCGATCTCGAGGAAATGGGTTATATTGTACAGCCGCACACGTCGGCCGGACGTATTCCAAGTGATAAGGGATATCGCTTTTATGTTGATCAGCTGATGGAAAACCACAAGCATGAAATCGAAGATGTAAAGTCGGAGATGTTTGAAAAGGTGGATCGGCTGGAAACCACATTGCAGAATCTTGTTCGGAACCTCGCAAGCAATACAAATTATGCTGCGATGGTTACAGGGCCATCTGTTCATACAAATAAGATTAAGTTCATACAGGCGTCCATTGTTGATGAGCATCGTTTATTGCTTGTAATTATGATGCAGGGCAACATTGTACGTACGGCTACCGTCCGGATTGATGAGGCGGATGATCTTGATCTCAACAGCATTCTGAGCATTAATATGCTTCTGAATGATGAGCTGGATGGTCTTACGGGGGCTGAAATCACCGAAGACAAGAAAGCAGAGATTTATGCCAGAACCAGTTTCAGAAAAACGGTGGAAGGCATAATGGAAATGATAACCAGCACTTTGAGTCTGGAAAAGGGCGATCTTAAGATCTATACATCCGGTGCCACGAACATTTTTAAATATCCGGAGCTTACGGATACGGAGAATGCAGCAAAGCTGATTTCTGCATTGGAGCAGAAGGATGATCTGGTGGAACTGGTACATGATGTCAATGCGGATGTTGAGAAGTCCAAACGACAGATTCAGGTTTACATTGGAAAGGAATCCCCGCTGCAGAACATGGCGGATTGTTCCGTGGTCACAGCCAATTATGAAATCGGTAACGGTATTCGCGGAACGATCGGTGTCATTGGACCGAAGCGTATGGATTACGAGAAGGTACTCGAGATTTTATCGAGACTTCAGGATGAAATGGATGATGCCTTCAATATTTAGAGGCGGATCCGAAAAAAGAATGACGACATTCTGCCGGATACGGCAGCAGTAAGGAGGGTGCATCTTGCAAGACGAAGAATTAAAGAACACATCCGACGCGAAGGGCACAGACGAAGCAAACGCGGGCGAACAGCACGAGGCTGCGGAGACAGAAACAAAGGATAGTGCGGAGACCAAAGATGCAGCAGAGTCGGCGGAAGAAACCGAAGAAGCTGCGGAGACGGAAACCGAGACCGATCCGGTGAAGGCAAAGTACGAGAAGGAACTTGCGGAGTGGAAGGACAAGTATACCAGACTGTATGCTGAGTTTGATAACTTCCGTAAGCGCACGGAAAAGGAAAAGCTTCAGAATTTTGACTATGGTTCAAGACATGTTATAGAGAAACTGCTTCCGGTTGTCGATAACTTCGAACGTGCATTGGGCACAGTAGAGGAAGCCGACAAAGAGGATGCTTTTACGAAGGGCGTGGAAGGAATTTATAAGCAGATCCAGAAGATGTTTGAGGATCTCGAGGTCAAGGCCATTGAGGCGGAAGGCCAGAAATTTGATCCAAACCTTCATAATGCGGTTATGACAGATACGGAAAGTGACGCGGAAGAAGATACGATTACACAGGATCTTCAGAAGGGTTACCTTTATAAGGACCAGGTTGTAAGACACTCCATGGTCAAGGTCAAGAAATAAATTTACGAGTTGATAATAAAGGAGAACGATAATGGGAAAGATTATTGGTATTGATTTAGGTACAACAAACAGCTGTGTAGCAGTTATGGAAGGTGGTAAGCCAACCGTTATTGCCAATGCAGAAGGTCTTAGAACAACTCCTTCCGTTGTA
>ONLM01000207.1 GCA_900318695.1 uncultured Eubacteriales bacterium
AAAAGAGATTTGGCGGATATGACCAATGTCATTATGTCCGATACAGAAGCTCTGGAACACAGCAGTTCACATCAGATTCCGCAGTTCTATGGAAGTATCATTTCGACTGTGATCATCAGTCTGGGGTTATTTTTCTTTAACTGGAAGATGGCACTTGCTTCGATCTGGCCGGTTCCGATTGCTTTGATCATTGTCGGAACGTCAAAGAGCGTACAGAATATTTTTGGGCAGCGTATGAAAAAGGCGCAAGTTGATTTAAACGAAGCGGTACAGGAATTCATAGAGACCTCGCGGGATTTAAAGAGTAATAATGCGGAGAAGGAATATCTGGAGACGCTGGATCAGAAAATCGACTTTTTGGAGAGACGATCCATAGGAAATGAACTTGGTGCGGCAATTTTCGTTGTCTCTGCGCAGGTTTTGCTGAAATTTGGAATCGGTACAGTGGCACTGGTGGGAGGATCGATGCTGATTCAAGGGGAACTTTCGCTGATGCAGTTTTTCTGCTTCTTATTGGTGGCCTCCCGTTTTTATGAGCCGATGAGCGGAACTTTGATTAATCTGGCGGCGCTTAATGGATTGCAGATCAACGTGGACCGGATGAATGAAATCCAAAAATCAAAGGAACAGGAGGGAAAAGCGGAGTTTAGACCGCAAGGATATGACATTGTATTTGATCATGCGGCATTTTCGTATGAAGATGAAAAGAAGGTTCTTTCAGATGTCTCGTTTACGGCAAAACAGGGAGAAGTGACTGCAATCGTAGGGCCTTCCGGCGGCGGTAAAACCACAGTCAGCAGGCTGGCAGCCCGTTTCTGGGATGCAGAAAAAGGAAAGATCACAGTCGGCGGCGTGGATGTTTCGTCTGTCGATCCGGAAGCCTTGTTGTCGGCATTTTCTATTGTTTTTCAGGATGTGGCGCTTTTTAATAACACAGTCATGGAGAACATCCGTGTAGGAAGAAAGGATGCTACGGATGAAGAAGTACGAGAGGCGGCCCGTCTCGCCAACTGCGATGAATTTGTTTTAAATCTGCCGGATGGATACAACACGTTTGTCGGTTAGAATGGAAATGAACTTTCCGGCGGTGAACGGCAGAGAATCTCGATTGCCCGAGCTTTCCTGAAAGATGCACCGATCATATTATTGGATGAGGCGACGGCGTCTCTTGATGTAGAGAATGAAACGAAGGTGCAGGAAGCGTTGTCCCATCTCATTAAAAACAAGACCGTTATGGTCATCGCACATCGTATGAGAACGGTTGCAGGTGCAAACAAGATCGTTGTTCTGGTCAATGGTGTGGTGGCAGAGCAGGGTACTCCGGAAAAGCTGATGAAGAAGAACGGAATATTTACCCATATGGTACAGCTTCAGACGGATAGACAGAACTGGTCGATTGCATAAATCGGGAGAAGCAGGGGTGCATACGGCATTGTGACTAAAAAAACGTCGGCTCATGACATTGTCATGAAGCCGGCGCTTTTTGCTGCGTGTGATTTATTTTGCGTGATAGAAAAGTGTTGCCTGAGTGTTAGAAATTGGATTGCTATAGAAAAACGTTGATATTGCCAGCAATTGGCTCATGTTAACTGAGTGTTAGGTTAAGCGTTACCGCAATATCGATACTTAGCATAGCGTCCTTTATTTATTGGTTCAAGCAATTTTTGTTCTACAAGAGCTTTGAGTAATCGATAAGCCTTATTTTCATCGACATGTAATAACTGAATTACGTCAGCACGAGAAATGAACTCATTGTTTTTTGCCATATTAATAATCAGTTCCGGGTATCTGGTTTCATCAATATCAACCTGACGCACATAACCGATCTTCTTAGATTTTGTGCTGTAAACCTTTGGTGACAAGATATAAGTCCTATTTCGTCCGCTACCGTAAATATCAACGATGCCAGATTCAATAGAGCTATCCAAAATAGCCTTTGTAGCAATCTCTGATAAGTTTGCCGCGGCAGCAAGTTCGCCAACTTTAGTACGGGGCATATCTTTTAGCGTATTAAGGACTAAAAGTGTATTTAAGGATAAAGGACGTCCTAA
>ONLM01000066.1 GCA_900318695.1 uncultured Eubacteriales bacterium
CTCCGAAGACAAAGCATTGTTCCAGCACAGAAGTCCATAGCCAAACAGATTGGCCTGCGCCAGTTTATTTCCGGTCCAGTTTTCATCCATACCCACATTGACGACTGCCGCAATACCGCTGTTTTTTCGGCTCGGTGAATACTCTCTCAGAATATCTTTGACCAGTGAAATGCCTTCATAGCGGGTATCAAAGTCCATAACTTCTTTCCACATCGGAAGCAGGTAGCATTGGTCAATCTGATGTCCGGTATATTCCTGTGTGATCTCAAATTCGAGTATCTGATTGGTTTTATGCAATGCACCGAACAGCGGAGATACCGGTTCGCGAATCTGAAAATCGATCGGTCCGTTTTTAATCTGCAGAATCACATTTTCCGCGAAGGTTCCATCCAGTGTGCTGAACAGATCATATGCCGCATTCGCACGGTCCAGACTCCGGTCTTTCCATGACTGCCGGCAATTGTAAACGAAGCATCGCCAGATGATAACTCCCTTGTGTGACGCAATGGCGGAAGCCAGCATATTGGCGCCATCCGCATGGGTTCTTCCATACGTAAACGGCCCCGGCTCGCCTTCGGAATCTGCCTTTACCAGCAGACCGCCGAACTGCGGAATCTCTTCATAAATTCCATCCAGCACCTTGGTCCACCAGTTCTTTACCTGCGGATCACACGGATCGGCACTGTCGAGCTTGCCGACAATGATCGGTGCGGCAAAGTTAATGGCCAGAAACAGGCGAATGCCATATGCAGAAAAAATCGCTGCTATTTTCTTAATATGCATCAGTGCCGGCTTCTCGATAAAGAACGCCTCCCGATGATGCACATTGACATTATTTATGGAAACCGCATTGATTCCGACCGAGCAGAGAAGTCTCGCATACTGGGTCAACAGATCGTAATCGCCGCGGAATTCATTGCGATCGTAAAAGATAGAATCACCGGCATATCCCCGTTCAATGGAACCATCAAAATTATCCCAATGGTTCAGCATCCGGATACTCTGATCCGGAACAGAAGTATATGGAATCGTTACCTTTCGTTCCCCCGCCAGAATCTCATAAAGGGCAAACAGGCCGTGCAGATATCCGATCTCTTCCGATGCTAAAATCCTCACATTATGATTTTCAAAGCAGGAAATGCAAAAGCCCTCTTTCAAATCATCTTCTGATTTTGCAAAGATGAGTTCTGCTTTCGCTTCAAATATTTCTTTGGCATTTGGAAATAATCTCGATATTTCCATGCAAAGTGTCTCATGTATTATCTTTGCATCCGTATCTTTAAAATCTTCTACAGAAAATGTCGAAAATTTGTTTTGCATTGGCTTTTTAAGCCAACATAAATCCCGTTTTGTTGTAAATCCTACTTCCATTTTTCACAAATCCTTTTTGGAATTTTCAATGCTTTTCAATCATTTTTACTATACTATACCGAATGGATTCACCTTGATAAATGGAAAAAACAATGTTTGTTTGTAATTTTCAAAGACTTTCTCCTGCTTTTTCGCCGTTGAAATTCACCTTTGATTTATCTAAATTAAAATCAAAAAAGAGAAAGCCATTTATTGCGTTCTAATGTGCAATTATTGCGAATGGCTTTCTCGATATTTCGTATTTATCTTCTCCACACAAAAGGTCCCATCGGATATCCGGCAGAATTATAAATCATAGCCCCATGATTTGTATCCTGGTACAAATACCGGATTTCCCGGATCTCCTGTGCTTTTACATTTATACAGAGCTTTACTTTATGTTCTTCCAAAACCGCCTTTCCTTCATGTAGCTGTCCGCTCCGGTCCTCTATCATAAAGTCGTGCAGTTCGCTGCCCTTATCGAAAGAGGCAGCATACAATCCATCGGCATGTGTCAGCATAATCTCGATCACACTGCCTGTTCCGTCTTCCCGAACAGAAATTTCTGATGGCTGCGGACCGGTATATTCTCCATCCATACCATAGACCATATGCAGAGCCTGTGCTGCCAGCCGCTCTCCGATTCGTTTCTTCCCATGCGGGTGAAGATCGTTATCCTCTCCCAGATCCATACTAACGATCATCCCGGTATTGAATTCCTCCTCTGCTGCCTTGCGCTGGCACTCCCGCAAAGCCGGCCACTTACCCGGAAGCTTTCGCAGATCCTCCGTGAAATTCGGAAGCTGTACAAAAAGATACGGTAATGTTTCATCCTTCCAGAGTTTCCGGTAACCATGAATCTGTCGTTTGGTAAGATCCAGATAATCCCATGGCAATGGTGCATTTTCTTCTCCCTGGTACCAGACGATGCCTTCAACCGGAAATTCACTGCACGGCGCGCACATGGCATTGTATAATCCGGTCGCTTTCCAATTTACAAAGTCCGTCTCCGGAATACTCTCGGATACAGCTCCGATCTTATATTTCCAGCTTCCGCTTAAATCGATCACTCCCTGGTCGTTAAAAAGGAAATATCCCTTTCCCGGTGTCCATCGTCCCTGCCCGTTTTCTACGATCAGCCGGACGACAAGCGTATTCTCTCCCGCATGGAGCAGTGCTTCCGGCACAAGGTACTTCCGCGGCGGATACTGGTATCCGGTCTCCCCTACCTTCTGTCCGTTGATATACATTGTATCGGAATCCACCATGGTTCCCATCCATAAATGAGCAGGCTGACCGGCCATCGCAGCAGGAACCGTAAATTTCTTTTCGAACCAAAGGCTTCCGGTAAAACCGCGAAGCTTCGTATCTTCAAATACAGCCGGAAGTTGAATTTCTCCGGCATCGGCATCATCTAACCCGTTCTGCCAGGCCTTCTGCATTCCCTTATCTCTGCCATCCAGAGCTCGATGCCAGGCTTGCGACTGTTCTTCATTTTTACGGATCCGACCTGCCAGATAGGCATCATCCTGGTACCGGTCCGCTTCCGCAAGCAGTTCATCATATCCTTCCAGCATTTCCCTCGAAAGCCATCCGTGAATCCGGGAGCCGCCTAATGACGCATGTACGATTCCCACCGGAAGCCCCGTCTTTTCCCGTAACTTCCGGGCAAAAAAGTATGCTGTCGCAGAAAACGACAAAATCGTATTCGGTTCTGCTTTTTCCCATTGACCGCTTTCCGGCTCTTCCAACGGACCATGATAATTTACGCTCGTGGCAAGCTTAAACGCACGAATTCCGTCGTCGGTACATTGCGCCAATACATCCGGATAGCTGTCCCGCACCCGTTCCATCATAAGATCCATATTGGACTGGCCGGAGCAATACCAGACAGCCCCTACCATAATGTCTTTCACATTCACCCGGTTTCCGTAGGAATCAAACACGACAAGTTCATACGGGCCGCCGGCAGTATGAACCGGAAACTCCAGATCAAACCGGCCGTTCTCCCGTGCTGTCGTAGTTTCCGTCATGTGATCGAAAACCGCTGTCACCTCCACTCCGGCGGCAGCATGTCCCCAGATATGAATCGGTTTTTTATGTTCCAACACCGCACCCCGGCTCAAAAATCTCGACAAAGTCAGCGTAGGAACCTTCTCTGCCTGAAGCCGGTTCTTCAAAATTTTCTGAAGTCGTTCCGCCACCTCTTCATGAGCAACCACACCCGGATGTTCCCGGGCTGCCATTTCTCCCTCCGAGCATTCCGGCAAAGAATGGTATTCCACCCGTGCATCACCGCATTCTTTTTGATATTCCGAAATGCCTTTTTCTATGCAGCCTTCCAGTCGATGTCCACACATACCGTAAATCCACAGAATCCATGCCTTGGGATTGTCTTTTCGCAGCATCTTCAAAAATCCCGTCACAGCATGCTGTACATCCAACGGATCTGCTTTTGCCGCAGGGTTCTGATCATTTGACCCCAAATTGACAACGACCGCATCCGGCTGCCACAGCGAAAAGTCCCATTTGTCCCGGGCGGCAGTATTGGCAGCACCGGTCAGCATCCCGGCAACCTGCTCATAATAATCCGGTATCACATGTTCACG
Source organism: uncultured Eubacteriales bacterium (assembly GCA_900318695.1). Lineage (GTDB taxonomy): Bacteria > Bacillota > Clostridia > Lachnospirales > Lachnospiraceae > Oribacterium. The sequence goes on from ONLM01000066.1 coordinate 3,960, forward strand.
GTTCCCATCAAATGCGCTGTATACGCCCCATCCGCTCTTGCTGATACAACGATACTCGGCATGTATTTTTTCCGCCAGCCGGAATGGATAACCCATTGTGGCATGAAAACAGCCGGAGTTCCAATCCATCTGATGATATGCACCGTTAAGTCCTTCGCCGCTTGTCAGACTGTCTCCTATAAATTCGATTTTCCATGGCCGATCTGCAACTTCGTAAAACCGTCCCTCCGGATCGGTAAACAGATCATGGACTTTCAATACATTTTCCGGGTCTTCATCCATTGCCTGGGTATCCCGCAGTATACGAACATTGTGCGGAACTGCCGGATCCATCGCACGGAAAATGCAGATCCTGTTACGTCCCTCCGGAAGCATAAAATGCTGTACCAATGCCCCATCCAAAAGCACATCGACCCAGTTTTCGCATACGGAAAAATGGCTTTCCAGCTCTACATAAAGTTCTGCTGCCGATACATTCAGCTCGATCCCGGATCCCGTCCAATACAGCTGCAGCGGCCACCTCCCTGGATTCGTTCTTCCCCATATTTTGTGTGGTATTGTATTTAATTTGTATGTCTTCTGTTCCATACAGTCCGCCTTCCTGCCTTTATAGTAACATGTCAGTTCTACTTCTGTTCCGTATTGTACCACCCTTGACATTAAATTTGGATTAGTAGAAAATATTTTTATATGTTTATGTTACTTTTTTGTTTTCTTTATTTTCCTTCTGGAGGTCACTATGCCGGATAAAAGAGCCTGGGAATCCGAGCGCCTGGGCGATGATGAAAATCCCGATATCATTACCCACAAGGCACCCAACGAAGAAAACATTTTCTTCCGTAATGTCTGTGAGGGAAATCTGGATGCCATCGCACAAAACTGTCGGGAACGCCGCTTTCTGAGTAATGATGGCGTCGGTTGTCTTTCCCGCAATCCCCTGACCAATCTACAGCGGCATTTCGTCATTACCGCCGCTCTCCTGGCCCGGAACTGCGCAGTACACGGTCTGGAACACGAACGTTCCTTCCGTCTCAGCGATTTCTATATCAATAAGCTGGATGACTGTAAAACGGTTGACGATGTCCGGATGCTTCACGATCGCATGGTCTTGGACTACACCCGCCGTATGCGGCTTTTGAATCGGAATTTCACCACTTCAAAACCGGTCAATGACTGTCTGAATTATATTTATATCCATATCAATGACCGGCTGACGATTGAAGAGATCGCAGACGCCGTCCATGTCTCTCCCGCATATCTCTCACGCGTCTTCAAAAAAGAAGTCGGAACCGCCGTCAGCAGTTATATACGTGAAAAAAAGGTTGACGCTGCTGCCAACCTTCTGATCTACAGTGATTACGATATCGTAGATATCGCCATGCGCTTAGGTTTTTCTTCACAAAGTCATTTTATTCAGACCTTTAAAAAATACACCGGCCTGACGCCGAAAAAATACCGTGACAGCAATGGCCGGTTTTAACCTTGCCATTGCTTTTTTCTCCGATATTACATTCTACATCGTCAGTACAATTTCATTTTCATCTTCCAGTATATCTTCCGGAATATAGTTCTCTGTCATGCGGTGGCCGTTCACGATTAACGATTTGTATCCGCTTTCTACGTGATACGGATTCTCAACTGTAATGTGGAGCTTCTTTCCGCGGAAATACTTCTCCATCTGAACATGCTTCCATTCTGCCGGAATTGCCGGTGCAAGACGAAGGCCTGACAGGTCCGGACGAAGGCCTAAAATACCTTCCACACTTCCTACCATGACAGTCGATGCGGTACCGGTCAGCCAATGTACGTGCGAGCGGCCAAAGTGCGGGCTGTGCTTCCCTTCTGTAAACTGTCCGTAACAATATGGCTCAAGCTTTCGGATCTCGGCACGTTCATTCTGTGCAGACGGACAGTTTTCCATATAATATTCGAACGCACGACCGCCATGCCCCAACAATGCTTCCGCCAGGATCAGCCAGCCTTGGGACTGAGAGAAAATACCGGCATTTTCCTTTGTTCCCTGATTATAAATAACAGCCAGCGCTCCCTCAAAAGCATGCGCATGGAACGGCGGATCCATAAGTATAGCACCATAGGCGGTATTCAGACGTTCATACACCTGCTCCATGGATTCCTCTGCCTGCGCCTTTGTTGCAAGCCCACTAATTACACCCCAGCTTTGCGGATTCAGCCACAGATTAGCCTCTTCCGCCGCCTTACGGCCGATCATTTCGCCCTCTTCCGTATATCCACGTGTAAAGCGATCCTCATCCCAGCAATACTGATTGATCAGTTCACCAAGCTTTGTCATTTCCTTCTCTGCATACGCTTTGTATTCCTGATCCTTTTCCAGCTCCGCAAATTCCTGCATGTGGTTCAGTGCATAGTAAAACTGCAATGCTACAAAAGTTGATTCGCCATCCTTACCGAGACGGAGACAATCATTCCAGTCAGCATACAGTCCGGCCGGCATACCATGTTTTCCCAAATGATCCATAGAGAATCGAATCGCTCTCTTCAAATGATCATATACCGTGCCCTCTTCTTTATTGGCATATGGAATCACTTCCTGAAGGAAGTCCCGGTCTCCTGTTTCGGCAATATACTTGTATACCGTCGGGAAAAGCCAAAGGGCATCATCCGCACGATACGATGGATGGCCGGTTTCCTTTACATAAGACGCATCATCCGGTGTATCCTCATGACCCGGATTGTGCGTAAATTTTACTAGCGGAAGCCCTCCTCCATTATTTACCTGCGCACTGAGCATAAACCGGATCTTCTCTTTCGCCATATCCGGAGCGAGGTGAATAACCCCCTGAATATCCTGCACCGTATCCCGGTATCCGTATCCGTTGCGAAGCCCACAATATACAAATGAAGCTGCTCTTGACCAGATAAAGGTCATATAGCAGTTATAGGCATTCCAGGTATTAATCATTCGGTTGAAATCGTCGTTCGGCGTTTGAATCTGCAATGCCTGAAACCGGTTGGTCCATTCTTCATGAAGTGCAGAAAGTTCCTCTTTAATAACACGCTCCGGTTCCTCTCCGTAATGCGCCAGAATCTCTGCCGCTTCACTACTGCTGTGCATACCTACCAGAAATGCAAAAGTGGTCTTTTCTCCCGGCTTCAG
>ONLM01000057.1 GCA_900318695.1 uncultured Eubacteriales bacterium
CAATTCCTCCGGCGTATAATCAAAGGAATTCATATATACTTTTTCATGATCACATCACTAAGTTTTACGGATACTATACCTAATAAAACTCCCATAATGATACCGAAAAGAACATCAGTGGGAAAATGAAGGAAAAGATACATCCTGCTAAAAGCCACCAGACAGGCGAAAATGAATAGTGCAATTCCTGCCTTTCTGTATCTCATAAACACGGCCGTTGCCGTTCCAAATGCCCAGGACGAATGCGTAGAGGGAAAGGATGCGCTTGTCGGTCTGGTAACAAGCAAAACGAAGGCGGTATCTATTTGGCAAGGACGAGGCCGATTTACCAAGTGCTTTAAAAGTAGCTGTCCGAAAAGCAATACACCGAAAAAAGTAATAATAACTGCAATTCCTGTTTTTCTTGTTTTCTTTGGAAAAATCATTAACAGACCAAGCATCAGGAACAGTTGTCCATATGAACCTATTATCTTGCTGATGCCTAGAAAAAAGCAATCCAAAAAGTCGTTACGAAGGATTGAATATAAAATTGAAAATTCCATATTTTGTCTCCTTTCAGAATTCTTTCTGCGGTATATGATTCATGGTTACGGAATATTTTTAAAAAGTCCCCTGATAGAAGTTACCTTATGCTGCATCTTCCAGTGCTTTTTCTGTGTACTTACCGGCAAGTTCCTCATATTCTGCCAATGTACAATCGAACATACCGAAAAAATCCGCTTCAGATATCAATCCGTCCTCATTGGTTTCAACGTCATCAAAGTGCAGGTCATAGCGCATTGGCGGATTATCCAGAGTAAGTACCGATGATTCACGGATCTGCTCTGTGCTGCGGTATATCAGGTCTACACGATACCAGATCTGATCTTCGTGATCACGCCACCGTTCGAATAGAATCTTCACTCCAATCGGAGTCTTCGTTTCGATGCTGTCCGGCAAAGTGTAGGGCTTTACTCCCAGAGCGCGTAGCGTTGTGTAGACAGTACAGTCGTGCGCGCATAGGAAGCTGAATTTTCGCTTCTTATTTTTTAACTCACTTTCCAATTCTTGTATCAGAGGTTGGGCAATGTTTACTGATACAAGCGGTGATCCAAATTTTATTTCCTCATATTTTGTAAGTAAGTCACCGATCTCATTCCAATCTGACTGTTTTAGATCATGTCCGAAAGCCGCTTTTTTTGCATCCGGCTCTTCGTAATACTGAAGAACCAGTGCATCTGCCACCTGCGTGGCGATTTTAATCGCTCCAGTAACATCCGGTTCCTCATCCGCTTCCATCTTATAGCCCGATCCATCGGTCATTAGATTTCCATACTTGCCGCTCTTATAAGCTTCGCTATCCTGCATATCAACCGTATCCATGATAAGTTTTATGGCATCTCGTGTTTCATTGGCAAGACCTTCAAACCCAGCATCCCCTCCCATGGATCGTACCTGTTCCATAGCATCAGCAGCAAAGGTTTCGGAATAGAATTTCAATTTTGGGCTCATAAAGTCCGGAAGATTATTGGAATCAGAAGGATATTCTACCGTTATGTCCGAAAGAGGAAGCATACCTGCGGCAAAGTATCTAGCGGTGGCGCGGCAGCGTTGCTTTTCACGGGCATTAAATCGCACTTCTCCTTCTCCGGGGATACTGTTCTCCTGAATCAGTCCCTCTTTATCCAGCCATTTTCTGAAGTACTGGCCCATGTTTGTTTCCTGAATGCCTCCTTTCGTGGTCAGTTCACTGGATTTTGCTGTCCACTGAATCCACTGATGCGGAGTAAGTTCCTGTGGAACAGAACCATTGCTTGACAAAGGTGCCCGAAGATTATGCCGACTTAATACCACTACTTGCTCAAGCTGATAATCTGACAGGTCGATATCAGCGTCTTCAACGGAATCGGCGCCTCCTACAGGCTTTGTCGATTCAATGACAGGTACATGATCAACACATGAAACAGATGAGAACAACATAATTACAGTTAGTGTAAGGAAAAAAATTTTCTTCATGGCATTGGTTCCTTTCTGACCGCATTCTGCAAGCGCTATAATTCCTATACATCCACAGTTCGTGTGTACAATTAAATATTTTATAGGTTCTATTCCAGCCAACCATTCCATGATCGACTACAATAGATTCATTTATGAAACAATCGGCGTTTCTGAATGCAATTATAAGAATGATAAAACTGCCGGCTTCTTAATACTGCACATATTAAACTTACCTATGCTAAATCCAGCCAA
>ONLM01000255.1 GCA_900318695.1 uncultured Eubacteriales bacterium
ATTCACCGAGCCGAAAAAACAGCGGTATTGCGGCAGTAGTCAATGTGGGTATGGATGAAAACTGGACCGGAAATAAACTGGCTCAGGCCAATCTGTTTGGCTATGGACTTCTGTGTTGGAACAATGCGCTGTCTTCGGAGGAAATCGCAGAGCGCTGGGTACGTCTTAGCTTCTCATTAGAAGAAGAGGATGAGAAAAAGATGGTGGACATGCTCATGACCTCCCGGGAAACCTACGAAAATTACAGTTGCCCATTAGGCGTTGGCTTCATGTGTAAACCGGGAATTCATTATGGCGTTGATGTGGACGGTTATGAATATGATCGCTGGGGAACCTACCATTATGCAGACCGGAATGGTGTGGGAAGGGAACGCAGTCTTGCAACCGGAACCGGATATACAAGACGGTATTCGGATTCGCGATTTCGGGAATATGAAGATGTAAATACCTGTCCGGATGAACTGCTGCTCTTTATGCATCATGTGTCTTATGACCATGTGCTTCATTCCGGAAAGACGGTAATACAGCATATATATGACACGCATTTTAAAGGCGTTGAGACGGTAGAACAGTACCTCGCATTTATCCGTACATTGGAAGGAAAGATAGAAAAGGCAGAATTTGAAAACATTCTGGAGCGGGCAGAACGTCAGCTTGCCGCAGCGGTGGAGTGGCGCGATACCATCAATACCTATTTTTATCGGAAGTCCGGGATAGAGGACGAACAACATAGAACGGTATATGCATAAAATACCAGTTTAGCATTCATGAATAAAATCAAATACCATTCAATCTAAGGGAGGAATGAATCAAATGAAAAGAAAAGTAGCAAGTTTATTAGCAGCGGCAACAGCTGTGTCTTTACTGGCAGGATGTAGTACGACAAATAACGATGTGCCGGTTGCCACACAGGCCGCCGGAGCAGCATCCCAGGCAGCAGCACCGTCCGGAGATGGTGTGCAGCTTCGTTTTTCATGGTGGGGCAATGATGACCGCCATCAGGCCACACAGAAAGCCATTGAGGCTTTCAATGCAGGCAATGGCGCCGGCATTACAGTAACCGGTGAGCCGAGCGGTTTTGACAACCTGCAGGAAACATTTGCCACACGATATGTAGGCGGAACCAATGCTGAAGTCATGACATTGAATTTCGACTGGCTGGCTACATTCGGATCCAAGGGTGACGGTTTCCTGGATCTCAGCACGATTAAGGATACTTTTGATTTCTCTCAGTATGATGAGAATTTCTTAAAGACCGGTATGATGAACGGTGTTCAGGAGGCCATTCCTTATGGTCAGAATACCATGGGTTTCTATTTAAATAAGACTGCGTTTGAGAGATATGGCATTACAGAGCTTCCAAAGACTTTTGCGGACTATGAAAAGGATGCAGCCATCGTAACGGCCAAGGATCCGGACAATTATCTCGTTGTCAGCCCGACCATTCGTTTCGCCGCTACTTATTATCTTCAGCAGAAGACCGGTAAGGGTGAGTTTAATGATGATTACACCATGAACTGGACGGCAGATGATTATACCGATGCCGTAAAGTGGTATAAGGATATGGCTGATAAGCATGTATTCTGCTCCAGAGAAGACTATGTAGAGAATGTCGGCAATGATCCGGTATCGGTAGCACAGAATGAGAAGTTCCTCAATGCCGGTTATCTGGGGGTTATGGAGTGGACCGGTGGTGTCGCTTCCAATGAAGCAACATTGAAGGAAAAAGGTGACACCCTTTCTATTGCAGAGCTTCCGGTTATTGACGGTGCAAAGTTCAAGGGTACCATGGCAAAGCCTTCTCTCCTGATGGCAATTGACAAAAACTGCAAGAATCCTAAAGAAGCCGCAAAGTTCCTCCAGTACATTCTGAATGATCCGGAAGGTGTCAAGATTATGGGCACCAAGAGAGGTATGGTTGCATCAAAGGCAGCACAGGAGACACTGGAGAAGGATGGACAGGTTACCGGTATTGTAAAGGATGCTTATGACTTTACGGCAAAGGCAGAAGTAATCAATGAGGTAGCATTCTTCGAGGCCGCAGACTTTAACAACGCTTATCAGCAGAACTATGAGCAGTTTGAGTATGGTCAGATGACAGCGGAGGATTGTGGTAAGGCCATCTTTGAGGCAAATAAAACAGCGCTTGAGGCGTTAAAGGCTCAGAATCAGTAATTTTTCAAATCATTATGCAAGTGAATCATCCGGACAGACCGATTAGGTCTGCCCGGATGATTCGAAAGATCAGGATGCTGCCGGGATGAATTTCTTTGGAAGCTTCCCGGCAGCAGTACTTAAGGAGAAATAGCATGAACAAGAGTAAAGTCGGCCTTTTATACATACTTCCTTGGCTGATCGGATTTATCTTTTTAACGGCATATCCGTTCTTAAATGCCCTGGTGACCAGTTTTACCGATTATAATCTGATTGGTTCCGCTCACTTTGTAGGCTTGCAGAATTATATTACCCTGTTTGGGAAAAACGATTTTTTAAAGACACTTAACAATACTTTTATTTATACTCTTTTAACTGTGCCGCTTCAGTTGGCATTCGCACTACTGGTTGCGTTTATTTTGAATTTTGAATTGAAAGGTATCCGTTTTTACAGAACGGCTTATTATATTCCGTCGATCCTGGGCGGTAACGTAGCGGTTGCTGTACTCTGGAGATTTATGTTCCAGCAGAAAGGTATCGTGAATTACATCCTGGGTCTTTTCGGTGTTGCTCCGATTGGATGGTTTTCCAGACCGGCCGGTGCCATGACCATTATCATTCTTTTAAAGATCTGGCAGTTTGGCTCTTCCATGCTGATTTTCCTTGCAGCACTGAAGAATGTTCCGAAAGAGCTGTATGAGGCGGCAGATGTAGACGGTGCTAAGAAATTCCGTCAGTTTTTCACAATCACGATTCCATTGATCACGCCGACTATTTTCTTTAATCTCGTCATGCAGCTTAACAATGCCTTCCAGGAATTCAATGGTCCGTATCTTGTAACGGGAAACGGTCCGTTGAATGCGACCTATATGACTTCCATGTTCATTTATGATAATGCGTTCAAGTATTATCGTATGGGCTATGCAAGTGCCGCCAGCTGGGTCCTGTTCGGTATTATTGTTTTGATCACTCTTGTTCTGTTCTATACACAGGATAAATGGGTATTCTATTCAGATGAGGGTTAATGCGATGAATACAGTAAATAATAAAGCAATGTCGAGAGAACTCCGCAGATACCGGAGTGCACAGATCAGTAAAGCAATCCGGTATATTGTCCTGACCGTGGGTGCGTTTATTATGATTTATCCGATTCTATGGCTGATCGGCGGTACCTTTAAGGACAACAGTGAAATTTTTACATCCATTAACTTTATTCCGTCGCACATCGACTTTAAAGCCTATGCGGATGGATGGCATACCAGAACCCAGTATAATTTCGGAAAATATTATCTGAATACATTTGCCTATGTTATTCCGAAACTGTTCTTTACGGTTGCTTCCAGTACGATGGTAGCGTATGGATTTGCGCGATTCGAATTTCCGTTCAAGAAAATTCTTTTTGCATTATTCATGTCAACGCTTTTCCTGCCACAGGTCGTTATCCGTATTCCACTTTATCTCATGTGGAAAAAATTTGGTCTTTTGGATACATATATTCCATTGATTGCAACATCGGTATTTGCCAATGAACCGTTCTTTGTGTTTATGATCATTCAGTTCCTGCGGTCTACACCGACGTATCTGGATGAAGCGGCTACTTTGGATGGATGCAATTCGTTCCAGCGACTGATCTATATTATTATGCCGATGCTGAAGCCGACCATTATCAGCTGTATCATTTTCCAGTTCATCTGGAGTTTCAATGATTTCCTCGGACCGCTCATCTACATTACCAGTCTTGCAAAGTATCCGGTATCGCTGGCTCTTAAGATGTCTGTCGATACATCGAGTGGTGTTGTGGCATGGAACCAGATCCTGGCAATGTCATTTATTGCCCTTTTGCCGGCCATTATTCTTTATTTTGTAGCACAGAAATATTTCACCGAAGGCATAGCCGCTTCCGGCGTAAAAGGTTAAACAGAATCATTATGAGTGTTTACGATTACAGCAATCTTGTTCCGGAGGTACATTACTTCATTCACCGGAAATGTACGCCGGAGTGGTGCATTATTCCTATGTATATTCCTTTTACGGATTTTACGTATGTCGTAAAGGGAGAAGCCGTTTATCATATCAATGATAAGACCTATATTGCGAAGGCCGGAGATATTATTTATATTCCGAAAGGGGCGCGGCGACAGGCAGAGTGTGTCGCCGACGACCTGATGGAGTGTTACGCGGTAAACCTGATGTTTAAGGACAATGCCGGGCAGGATGTGCAGCTGCCGCTGGATACGATTACAAATATCCGGCAGCAGCCGAAGGTGCTGGAGATTCTGCATGAGCTGGAAGAAGTGTGGACCGGCCGTGAGCCGGGATATCTTTTGAAAGCACGGGGACTTGCCTGCCTTTATGTGGCAGAGGTCATGTCGGTTTAGGAAAAGAAGTTGTGTGAAAAGACGGA
>ONLM01000232.1 GCA_900318695.1 uncultured Eubacteriales bacterium
AGAAAATGGGATTCCAGTCCTGCTATCCGGTATCCGGACAGACCTATTCCCGTAAGGTTGATTTCCGTGTTCTTTCTGTTCTCGCCGGCATCGCACAGAGTGCACACAAGTTTACAAACGACATTCGAATGCTGCAACATATGAAAGAGATCGAAGAACCGTTTGAAAAGCACCAGATCGGTTCTTCTGCTATGGCCTACAAGAGAAATCCTATGCGTTCCGAGCGTATTGCTTCTCTCTCAAACTATGTTATGTCTGATCTCATGAACCCTATGCTTGTTTCTTCCACGCAGTGGTTCGAGCGTACATTGGATGATTCTGCCAACAAGCGACTTTCTGTTCCGGAAGGCTTCCTTGCGATTGACGGAATTCTGGATCTTTATCTCAATGTTGTTGATGGTCTGGTTGTATATCCGAAGGTCATTCATAAACACTTTATGGCAGAACTTCCTTTTATGGCTACAGAGAACATTATGATGGATGCCGTAAAAGCCGGTGGTGACCGTCAGGAACTTCACGAAAAAATCCGTCAGCTTTCCATGCAGGCCGGAAAAGCCGTAAAGGAAGAGGGTAAGGATAACAATCTTCTTGAATTAATCGCTGCAGATCCTAGCTTCCACCTTACACTCGAGGACTTAAAGGCATCCATGAAGCCGGAGCGTTATGTAGGCCGGGCTCCACAGCAGACTGAAGAATTCATAACTGAAATCATTCAGCCAGTATTGGAAGAGAATAAGGCACTTCTTGGTCTTACTGCTGAAATCAAGGTATAAATATCCGCCCTTGAATTCACGAATATTAATATATATAATGAATACGCTTAACTGAGCTGTATTTCAGTTGTCGGAGGGAAAGTACATGAATCTCAAACGAATACTCGCCATTGCCGCACTCGTTGTGATTGCAGTGCTTTTGGTTTCGCTCCTTTATTTTGCAACAATCGGAGCAAAAGAGGCCACTCTGGCGATTCTCTTCTGTCTGATGGTGGTGCCTACGGTAATCTATATTTTTATCTGGTTCACCAACCTCACCAGAAAGTAATTATTTTTTGGCATTCCGGTCACGAATCCTCTATGGGCTTGCATGTCCCTTAGTGAAAAGGTGAGAAATGTCAGCAGCAGTATGCTGTTTTTAGGAGGAATATATGGTACGTGCAATTGTTGGAGCAAACTGGGGCGATGAAGGCAAAGGCAAGATCACCGATATGCTCGCTGAGACATCGGACATCGTAGTCCGTTTTCAGGGCGGTGCAAATGCCGGCCACACAATCATTAACGATTATGGCCGTTTTTCCCTTCATCTTCTTCCAAGTGGTGTATTCTATCAGCACACGACATCGGTACTTGGAAACGGTGTAGCTATGGATATTGAGAAATTCTGCAAAGAATATCAGTCCATCGTAGACGCCGGTGTACCGGCGCCAAAAATCCTGGTTTCAAACCGTGCTCAGGTCATGATGCCATATCATGTACTGTTTGATACATTGGAAGAAGCGCGTCTTGCCGGCAAGTCCTATGGTTCCACAAAATCCGGTATTGCACCATTTTTCTCAGATAAATTTGCAAAGATCGGTCTTCAGATCAACGAACTGTTTGATGAGGATATTCTCAGAGACCGTCTCCACAAGGTGGTGGAGATCAAAAATGCCATTCTGAAGGAGCTTTACCACGCTCCGGAACTTAGCTATGATGATCTGCTTGCAGAAATGCACAAGCAGCGTGATCTCATTGCACCATATGTAACGGATACTTCAAAGTTCCTTCGGGAAGCTTTAAAGGCTGGTAAAACCGTTCTTCTGGAGGGTCAGCTCGGCACAATGAAAGACCCGGATCATGGCATTTATCCTATGGTTACATCTTCTTCAACCTTGGCAGCTTATGGTGCGGTAGGTGCCGGTATTCCTCCATATGAAATCAAAGATATTATTGCAGTTACCAAGGCATATTCTTCTGCCGTAGGCGCCGGCGACTTCGTATCCGAGCTCTTTGGTGAGGAAGCCGATGAACTTCGTACCAGAGGCGGAGATAAGGGAGAGTTCGGTGCAACCACCGGTCGTCCTAGAAGAGTCGGCTGGTATGATTGTGTTGCCTCCAAATACGGCTGTCAGTTGCAGAGTGCAACCGAAGCTGTCCTTACAGTACTTGATGTACTTGGTTATCTTAAGGAAATCAAGGTTTGTGTCGGTTATGAGATCGACGGTAAGGTAACAACCGACTTCCCTGTTACACCGCTTTTAAACAAAGCAAAGCCGGTTTACGAAACACTTCCTGGCTGGAATTGTTCCATCCGCGGTATCACAAATTACGACGAACTTCCGGAAAACTGCAAGAATTACATTGACTTTATTGAGCAGCATATTGAAACACCAATCACCATGGTGTCCAATGGCCCAGAGCGTCACGAAATTCTTAAACGTAATCCGAAGATCTGATTTTTTACATCAATATCAAAAAAATTATGTTTTATTCAAGATGCATGGGAGAGATTCCATGCATCTTTTGCTGTCCATGATTGACATACTTTTAACATAATTGTATAATGCTTAACTAATAAGAATAGATTCTACAGTATACAATTCCACAAAAATCTATTAGCATACAGTTCACTTATGAAGACTCAGTTCCTATATGCAGCTTCTTCATAAAAAAATAATAAAGGGGATAGGTATGGCAAAAAAAGAAATATCACAGGCAGTTATCCAGCGTCTCCCAAGATATTATCGTTATTTGGGTGACCTAATGGATCAGGGCGTTGAACGCATTTCTTCAAACGAACTGAGTAAGCGAATGAAGCTTACCGCTTCTCAGATTCGTCAGGATTTAAACAATTTCGGCGGTTTTGGTCAGCAAGGATATGGTTATAATATCAAAAACCTTCATGATGAAATTGCAAAAATCCTTAACATCGATGAAGAGCATAACATGATCATCATCGGAGCCGGCCATTTGGGTCAGGCGCTTGCAAATTACACTAATTTCCGTAAGCGCGGTTTCATTATCAAAGCAATTTTTGACAAAGATCCCGCTGTGATTGGAAAGCATATTGGCGATACGGAAGTATTTCCTATGGAGCGTATTGATGAAATCATCCGGACTTATGATGTAAAGCTTGCGGCCGTATGCATCCCAAAGGCTCCGGCCGTTAAGGTGGTTGAGCAGCTGATTGCAGACGGCGTTGTCGGAATCTGGAATTTCGCTCATGTGGATCTCGAAGTTCCTTCCAATGTTGTCATCGAGAACGTACATCTTTCCGAATCACTCATGCGTCTTTCCTACCGTGTAGGCGAAATTTACAGAGACAAAAAATAGGATATGACATGATTATCGGTGTAGGTACAGACATTTTAGAAATCGACCGTATTAAGGCAATGAAAGATTCCATCCGTGATCGAATCTTCACTGCAGAAGAGCGCCGGCAGGCTGATGGAAAAACCTCCATGCTTGCCGGTGATTTTGCATGCAAAGAAGCCATTGCTAAGTCTTTCGGAACCGGTTTCCGCGATTTTCGTCCGGAAGACGTTGAAATCTTGCGCGATTCTTTGGGAAAGCCTTACGCGAAACTATATAAAGGCGCCCGAAAACAATTTGACGCTCTAAAAGGCGGCACAATTCATCTTTCCATTTCCGACACCAAAAGTCTGGTCATTGGTTTTGCTGTTTTGGAAAGAGCAGAAGAGTAGGAGTATTTATGGAAAGGATCATGTCGGATGAAATGTCCGCCGGAAAATCGTCAGCGGCAAAAACATTAACATTAGAAGAAATCAAATCTTTTATTCCGGCCAGAGACCCGGAAAGTAACAAGGGTAGCTACGGAAAACTCTTTGTCATCGCCGGTTCCAGCGGCATGAGCGGTGCGGCATTTTTTGCGGCACTTTCTGCCTATCGGGCCGGTACAGGGCTTGTAAAACTCTTTACCCACAATGATAATCGGGTAATTCTTCAAACCCAGCTTCCGGAAGCCATTCTGCTCGACTACTCTGAGAAAGAAGAGGCTCTGCAAAAGCTCCAAATGTCTATACACTGGGCACATGACATCCTGATCGGACCCGGCATCGGCACAGATACGCTCTCCTGTGCCATTTTAAAACAGACTCTCCAGTTGCTCCTTTCGGAAGACAAGGAACAGGAACGTATCATTTTATTGGATGCCGATGCACTAAATATTCTTTCCTTGAATGATGAACTCATGAACATGGTGGATCTTCTTGCAGCTACAACACAAAAACAGATCATTATTACACCACATCCTATGGAGATGATGCGCCTGCAGCATCAGAACATCACAGTTTCCGAGATTCTGGCAGATCCGGTAGACGCAGCCCGGAATTTTTCAGAAAAGCATCATCTTGTTACCGTTATGAAATGTTCACATTCCGCCGTTTCCAATGAAAGCGGACGCAATATCTATCAAAATACTTCCTCCTGCCCGGCCTTGGCCAAAGGCGGTTCCGGTGATGTGCTGGCCGGATGCATTATGGGCCTTGTCCAAATCCTTCGTAATGCAAAACCGATACGGGAAACCCCGGATTTTCTTGCCTTTCTTGCTGCTTCTGCCGGTGTGGCGGTCCATGTGGCGGCAGGTCACCGCGCTGCTGAAAAATACGGTACGCATGGTGTTTTAGCCCGCGATGTAGCAGATGAGATCGGCCGTGTACTTGATCTTTACCATGAAAATTAGCGGCAGACGCTTGATTTCATGCCATTTTTACGTTATATTGTTACAGTTTCTAGTGCATAAAAATCATTAATATAAAAAGTTGAGGAGATCAATATGTCAGGACATTCAAAGTTTTCGAACATCCGCGCAAAAAAGGAAAAGAATGATGCCGCTAAGGGCAAAATCTTTACCATGATCGGCCATGAGATCGTACTGGCTGTAAGAGCCGGTGGACCTGACCCTAACAGCAACTCTAAGCTTGCCGCCGTTATTGCAAAGGCAAAAGCAAACAATATGCCAAACGATACCATCAACAACGGTATCAAAAAAGCTGCTGGTTCCATGGACGCTGATAACTTCGAGGAGCTTCAGTATGAAGGCTACGGTCCTAACGGCGTAGCAATCATTGTTAAGGTTCTTACCGATAACAAGAACCGTGCCGCTGCAGATGTACGTTCTGCATTCACAAAGGGCCATGGCTCTCTTGCTACACAGGGCGCTGTATCTTTCATGTTTGACGAAAAGGGTCAGATCATTCTGGATAAGGAAGCAATGGATGATCTTGATAAGGATTTTGATACCCTTATGGATATGGCCATTGAAGCCGGAGCAGAAGATATTCAGGACGAAGAAGATTCTTATGTTATCTACACAGCTCCTTCTGATTTCGAAGAAGTTCGTGCCAACATTGAGAAGCAGAACATTCCTATGGCAGAAGCGGATATCGTTATGGTTCCACAGAACTATGTATCGGTTACAGATCCGGAAGCTGTTAAGGGTCTTCGCAGAACTCTTGAGCTTCTTGATGATTCCAATGATGTCCAGAACATCTACACAAACTGGGAAGAAGAGAACGACGAAAGCGTACAGTAATTCGCTATATAAAAAGTACCCGGAGCCTTATACAGCTCCGGGTATTTTTTTAATCATCAAATCAGTTCCAATTCATTCTTCGGTTCTACCGTAACGGACCAGTTTGTGTGATAAATCACAAAGCCTGGTGCCGCATTCGGAACCTTTTTCAAATTCTTACGTACGGTATAGTCAATTTCCACCTTGGCATCCTCTTTGTGAGAGCTATAAAACGCAGCCAGTTCTGCCGCTTCGATAAACAGACGGTCCGGCAGGGACTCCATATCCCGCCCGCCGGTTTTGACAATCACATGAGAACCCGGAACATTTTTGGCATGGAACCACAAATCACCGCCATCGGCGATTTTGAAGCTCACGTCCTCATTCTGATAATTGTTTTTTCCGACATAGATTTCAAACCCGTCGGAAGAACGGTAGTGATACGGCTTGGACTTACGCTGTCCCTTGGCTTTATCCTTCCCATTCTGGTTTTTATGAATAAAGCCAAAGTCCTGCATTTCCCGACGTATATCCTGCAGATCTTCCTCGCCTTCCGCGATATCCATTGCCGCACTAATGGAATTTAAATGTGCGAGCTCCCGCCGGGTTTCCTCCAGCTGTATCGTTACATTCTGCTCTGTACGCTTCAATTTATCGTATCGTTCCAGATAGCGCTTTGCATTCTGTGAAGCACTCAATTCCTTATCCAACGGAATTTCAATTTTCTCGTTTGTATAATAATTGTCACAAACAAGATGTTCTTCGCCACCCGACAACGAATATCCATAGGTGTGCAACAGTTCTCCGTAGATCCGGAACTTATCTTTTCCTTCCGTACTTTTTAATTGTTTTTCCTGAAGCATCAGCTTTTTGGAAGCCCGTTCCAACAGCGTATTTAATACCTTTCGAAGATCGGTAGACCTTTGGTGAATACGCGATGCCTTATCCTTCTCAGAATAAAAGGCATGTATCGTTTCCGCCATGGAGTCCATAGCACGAACCTCTATCCGGTCATCCTTCTCATAGGAAAGAAGATGAACCGCACAGAATTCCATCGGCTTACCCATCGAAAACAGAATGTTCGGCTCCGGTAAACGTTCTACGGCGACCTGCCGTACAATTCCCGCCATAACATCATAAAGCTTTTCAAGCTGTCCCCGATTTTCACAATTCGCCGCAAGATCCGGATCCACACCGGCACGATAACACATCTCCGATGCAATCACCGGACTCAATCCCGTAATACAATGAAAAAGTGCCTTAAAGGTCGGTTCCGCCTGACCGGCAATCATTTCACAAAATTCATCCTTTGAAAGTTCCAGCGGATTCTTCTTATTTCCGGAATCCGGGATAAAGTACGGGCGGTTCGGAAGCACTTCACGAACAGAAGACTGCGATGCTGAAATCCGACGGATGGAATCAATAATCGTAAAATCATCCCGCAAAAGGATAATATTGGAATACTTTCCCATAAGTTCCACCGAAAGGTACCTTTTTCCCAAATCACCCATCTCGTCAAGATGTTCGATTTCAAACAGAATTACCCGTTCCAATCCATCACTGTGCAAAGTCTGGTCCGGCTGGCGTACATTCACCACAGCACCATTACCGATATGCTTACGCAATGCCATGCAAAACGATGGTGCTGTAATTGGCGATGGTTTATTTTCTGTTGTTTCCACACAAAGCGGAAGCGAAGGATTTACTGATATTTGTACCTTTACATTGTCCTTCTGGTTCCGAACTGTCAGTACAATTTCATCCTTCTCCGGCTGTGTGATCTTGGCAATTCTTCCGCCTATCAAATGATCCCGAAATTCCTTGACCGTCGCTGAGACCGTCAATCCGTCATATGCCATTGTTTCACCTTACTTCCTATTATAAATACAAAACTTTACTTATCCTGTTACGTGACTTATAATTTATATCAAATGCATTTAAAACGCAAGACGGCGGACATGCCGTAGAGTTTTAGGCAATACGTTTCAGGTATCTGCTTTATACAGAACCGATATCCATAGAGAGGGACCGAATGGAATTAAAAAGTATGACCGGCTTTGGACGATCAGAGATCTCCAATGACCTTTATCGTCTGTCCGTGGAATTAAAATCCGTTAACTCAAGATTTCTTGACTTGAACATTAAAATGCCAAAAAAGTTCAACGCACTGGAGGCAAATATCCGTAACACCGTAAAGGAATTTATCACTCGCGGTAAAGTTGATCTTTTTATCACCTATGAAACATTCTCCGAAAGCGGACAGAGTCTCCGTCTTAATCTGGAGCTCGCCAATGAATATCTGAATTCAATACGCAAAATCTCCAGCGAACTGCACTTGGAAGATAATGTCAAGGTTACCAACATCGCCTTACTTCCGGATGTATTGACACTTTCCGAAGAATCAGAAGATGACGAAGCTTTATGGGAACGTCTGAAACCTGTATTACGGGAAGCTTTGGAGCGTTTTGTGACTACGCGTATCGTAGAAGGCAAAAATCTTCAGACTGACTTACTGGACAAGCTTTCCGAAATGGAAGCGATTGTCGAGCGGATCGATCAACGTTCTCCTGAAATCGCACAGACTTTCGAAAAAAAACTTCGTGAAAAGCTCACAGAACTTCTCGGCACCAGCGGCATTGATGAAAGCCGTATCGTACAGGAAGTTACTATGTATTCCGATAAGGTCTGCACCGACGAAGAGCGTGTACGTCTGCACAGCCATATCAAAACCATGCGAAATAAGCTGGTTTCCGGCGGTCCGGTAGGACGAGAGCTTGATTTCCTTGCACAGGAAATGAATCGTGAAGCAAACACCACCTTGTCAAAGGCAAACGATTTGATTGTCTCGGAAGATGCCATTGCACTGAAAACACTTATCGAAAAAATCAGAGAACAGATACAGAATTTGGAGTAAGGTTATATGGAAAAAGGATCACTGGTTGTCGTTTCCGGATTTTCCGGAGCCGGCAAGGGCACATTAATGAATAATTTGCTCAGCAAATACAACAATTATGCACTTTCTGTTTCTGCCACCACACGTTCCCCGAGACCGGGCGAAAAAGACGGCGTTTCTTATTTCTTCAAAACCGTAGAAGAGTTTGAAACCATGATCGATCAGGATGAGCTGGTAGAATATGCAAAGTATGTCGGCAATTATTATGGAACGCCGAAGGCTTTCGTAGAGAAAAAGCTTCAGGAGGGGAAGGATGTCCTTCTGGAAATCGAGATTCAGGGCGCTCTTAAAATAAAGAAGAAATTCCCTGATGCACTTCTCATTTTCATCACACCGCCTTCTGCCGAAGAACTTCGTTCCCGGCTCGTAGGCCGTGGTACAGAAACTCTGGATGTCGTAAATCAGCGCCTTACCAGAGCCATCACAGAGTCTGAAGGTGTAGAAGCCTATGACTACATTTTAATCAATGATGATATTGACACGTGCACCGAAAAATTGCATAATCTCATACGTGCTTCGCACGACAGAGCGTGCGCGCACCTTAATATCATTGAAATTATCAGAAAAGACTTGAGGAGGATAGAATATGTCAAATGAGTCCTATAACGATCTGATTGATGCGTCCAAAAATACCAATGCGATTCAGGATGATTCATCAAAGGTCGTAGAGAGCCGATATTCCGTAGTTATTGCAGCTGCAAAGCGTGCACGCCAGATCATCGACGGCGCAGAAATCCTTATTCCTGAGGATGTAAACAAGAAGCCTCTTTCTGCTGCTATTGATGAAATTGCGAAAAATGCCGTAACCATCAAGCGCGGTTCTGAAATTGATGAGCCAATTATTCAGAACGTATCCCGTTCTGCCACCTTCGATTTTGCCACATCCGAAGATGATGAGGATGAAGAGGGTGTAGAAGATACTTTCACCGATATCAGCAATTCTTCTGAGGATGATTACAACTCAGACAGTGAAGCGTAAGCCTTTATGAAGCTTCACATGATATCCCTCGGATGCGATAAAAACAGAGTTGATTCCGAAAAAATGCTCAGCAATCTTCTGGAGAAATATCCAGGATCTGAAGTAACTGACGATCCGGCAGAAGCAGATATCGCGATTATCAACACCTGTTCTTTTATTGGTCCGGCAAAAGAAGAAAGTATCAATACAATTATTGAAACCGGAGAATACAAGAAAACCGGAAATCTCAAAAAGCTCATCGTTGCAGGTTGCCTTGTAGAGCGTTACCGTGACGAAATCCGTAAAGAACTTCCGGAAGTCGATGAAGTCATGAGTGTTCATGACTATGTCGACCGGCTCGATACACAAATGGCACGTGTCGAAAACCAGGACAACTATACCGCTTACCTGAAGATTGCAGAAGGCTGCGATAAATACTGCACCTATTGCATTATTCCTAGACTACGCGGTCATTATCGTTCTGTACCTATGGAACATCTTATCCGGGAAGCGGAAAGTCTTGCAGAAAACGGCACCAAAGAGTTGATTCTGGTTGCACAGGAAACCACTCTGTATGGAACGGATCTGTATCACAAAAAGGCGCTTCCGGAACTCCTCAATCGTCTTTCTGAAATCCAGGGTATAGAATGGATTCGTATTTTATATTGCTATCCTGAAGAGATCACGGATGAGCTGATTGATACGATTCGGCAGAACCCGAAGGTTTTGCATTATCTGGATATTCCAATCCAGCATGCTTCCGATCGCATTCTTGCAAACATGCATCGCCGAACACGAGAGTCCGAGATTCGCGAGCGCATTGAAAAGCTCCGCAGGGAAATCCCGGATATAGCATTGCGTACCACATTGATTACCGGCTTCCCTGGCGAGACAGATGAAGACTTCGAGCTTCTCAAAAAATTTGTTACTGAGATGCGTTTTGATCGTCTCGGCTGTTTCCCGTACTCTAAAGAAGAGGGAACGCTGGCTGCAGATATGAAACCGCAAGTTCCGGAGAAGGTCAAGCAGCAGCGTCAGGATGAAATTATGCGTCTCCAGCAGACCATTGCGTTTGAAAAAGCCGAAGAGCAGATTGGTCGCACACTGCGTGTGATCATTACCGCTTACGACCCGGAGACCAATGAATACATTTGCAGATCATACATGGACTGCCCGGATATCGACAGTGTTGTCTATGTCAACGCTGGAAAATTTGCCAATAAAATCAGCGGCGATATGATTCAATGCACCATCACGGGCGCCGATGGATATGACTTAATTGGAGAGCTGGCTTAATATGAATTTACCAAACAAACTCACGATGCTCCGCGTGCTCATGATTCCGTTATTTGTAGTTCTATTATTATGGGATCATGGTGAAAATCAGATTTTACGGATGATTTCCCTCGTTGTGTTCTGCATCGCATCTTTGACCGATTATTTGGACGGTCAGATCGCCCGCCACAATCACATGGTAACAAATTTTGGCAAATTTATGGATCCGCTTGCCGATAAACTTCTGGTTTGTTCCGCTCTAATCTGTTTAATTGAGCTGAATCAGTTGCCGGCATGGTATGTGATCATTATTATTGCCCGTGAATTTATTATTTCTGGTTTCCGTTTGGTTGCATCAGATAACGGTGTAGTCATTGCCGCTTCCTGGTGGGGGAAATTTAAAACAGCCTTTCAGATGGCAACCGTCATCCTGTTGATTTTAAATATCCCGGGGCTTTCGATCATAACAACCATTGTTGCAATTATCGCAATTCTTTTAACGATCATTTCTCTTATTGATTACATTGTAAAAAACAAAAACGTAATCTTAGACGGAGGAATGTAAACGGAGAATCCTATGATTTTTTCCAAATCCATGCATTGGGGGCGTCATGCAGCCGAACGCAAGGCTTTTCTTTTGGATCAGCTTCGCAAAAGGAACCCTGAGCCCGCAACGTATATCATCGTAGCCGCCAGAGAACCGAATCTCTTTGAAATCTACAATGATCTTATGTTTCTTAATTCAAAGCTCAATACCGATGACACCGAAATTCTGGGGATCGGCTACGGCTATCAGGATGCATTGGAATGTGTAAAAGACATGGTTCTGGAAGTATTACATAAAAGTAACACTTAAATCTATACATGGAGGAGAAATATGATTATCCTGACAATACTCAAAGTCATTGGAATCGTTCTCCTCCTTTTTTTATTTTTGATTCTAGTCCTGCTGTCACTTATTCTTTTTGTCCCGGTTCGATATAAAGGAAGCGGCACAAAAAAAGACAATCCGGACACAATGTGCGGAGAACTGCATTTCACCTGGCTCTTTCACCTTATTCATGGCACAATACAATATAATAGCGACGGTTTACATTGGACTGTGAAACTTCTGGGTTTTACAGTGCTTGATGACCGCGAAGAGGAGACGGCCTATGAATGACTCCCGCATTGCAGCATTAAAAGCACGCCTTCGTCAGCTTCGCGAATTGATTCAGACATTAACGGATGAACACAATCAGCATGCTGCCGGCGTCATTATCAAAAATATAAAATATCTCCTGTATCATATTCGTTTTCGTAATCTGAAGGGACACCTGCGCTATGGTTCCGATGATCCGGCGGCAGTAGGAACCGTATTCGGATTTATGTCGCTTTTATATCCTAAAATACATAAGGATGTACAAATGACACCGGTCTTTGATCAAACCGTACTGGATGCAGATCTTCAGTTTCACGGCCACATTCGATTAATCCATCTTCTTATTATTCTTGTACGACTTTTAAAAGATAAAGATACCAGAACACTGATTCTGAAACAAATTATGGAGGGCAGAGATGGCAGAAAGCAGTAAAAACAACGTATCGGAAATTTTAAACACGCTTTTTCATGGCATGGATAGCTTTGTAAGCAGTAAAACCGTCGTAGGAGAACCGGTTCAGGTCGGAAACGCCACTCTGGTTCCTCTTATCGAAGTCAGCTGTGGCATGGGCGCCGGCGGCTATTTAAACGAAAAAGACAAAAAGAACGGAGATGGCGGTGCGGGCGCTTTAAGCTCAAAGATCACTCCTACTGCAATTCTCGTTATGGAAAACGGAAACACCAAGCTGGTCAACATAAAGAATCAGGACGCCATGACCAAAATTCTCGATATGCTACCGGATGCAATTGATAAGATTACCGGCGGTAATCGTATTTCCGAAAAGGCACAGACCGCAGCAGATCAATACAAAGATCAGGATGCTTCCGAGATTATCACAGAAAATATATAATTTGATGAAATAATGCTTGCATTCTGCATGTGTTTTTGCTAATATAGTCGAGTCGCGGATTTATAATAAAATAAATTCGATTTTTGCGGAAAGGGAGGTGCAACCATGGCAAAATGCGCAATTTGTGAGAAGGCAGTTCACTTCGGAAATAAGGTAAGCCATTCACATAGAAGATCAAACAAGATCTGGAAGGCTAATGTAAAGTCAGTTAGAGTTAAGGTAGATGGTGGTACAAAGAAGATGTATGTATGTACTTCCTGCTTAAGATCTGGCAAGGTTGAGCGTGCTATTTCAGCTAACGCTTAATTGATAGATTGTTTGAGAGATGAATTCGGGGCGTTGCGATGAATATCGTAATGCCCTTTCTTCATAATACGAATAAGATATGATATAATTAACCTGCTTTATATTCGTTCAATAGTATTTTTACTGGAGGTAATATATGAAGGGAACTATCGCATCCAAAATGGGCGAGATCCAGATTACTCCTGATGTAATCGCAACCTACGCAGGAACGACCGCAATCGAATGTTTCGGTATCGTCGGTATGGCAAAGGTTTCTGTTCGCGATGGTGGTATCGCGAGATTATTAAAGCGTGAAAGCCTGACTAAGGGCATTAATGTCACCATTGAAAACAACGAAATCAAGCTTGATTTCCACGTTATTGTTGCTTATGGCGTCAGCATCCAGGCTGTAGCCGATAACCTGATCGAAAACGTAAGATACAAAGTCGAAGAATATACAGGTATGAGCGTAAAAGACGTTCGAATCTTTGTCGAAGGCGTTCGCGTTATTGACTGAGTTTCTTAATATGAAGGAGGAAATTACCTGTGGGTAATCAGATAGATGCAAGTCAGCTGAAAAATGCGTTTCTTGCAGGTGCTAATAACCTAAATGCAAAGAAAGAGCTGATCAACGAATTAAATGTTTTTCCTGTTCCGGATGGTGATACAGGTACAAACATGACCATGACTATTATGTCTGCCGCGAGAGAAGTGGCCGCCATCAGTGAGCCAACCATTGAAACGGTTGCCAAAGCCATGGCTTCCGGCTCTCTGCGTGGCGCTAGAGGTAATTCTGGTGTAATTCTTTCTCAGCTGATTCGCGGATTTACAAAAGAGGTTCGTGAGGATAATTACATTGATAATCTTGTTCTTGCAAAGGCATTCTCGAGAGCAATCGAAACAGCCTATAAGGCAGTTATGAAGCCGAAAGAAGGCACCATCCTCACAGTTGCCAAGGGAATGGCAGATCGCATCACAGAACTTTCTGTGGCAGAAGATGACATTATTGTTCTTCTGGAAAA
Source organism: uncultured Eubacteriales bacterium (assembly GCA_900318695.1). GTDB lineage: Bacteria > Bacillota > Clostridia > Lachnospirales > Lachnospiraceae > Oribacterium. The sequence continues at coordinate 13,994 of ONLM01000232.1, forward strand.
AGTCCTTGCCTACGGCGATGAAGTTCTCGCCAAAACTCCGGATATGCTCCCTGTATTGAAGGAGGCCGGCGTTGTCGATTCCGGCGGACAGGGTCTTATGACCGTATTGAAAGGTGCACTTGCTTCTTTAAAGGGCGAAGATGTCAACCTGGAGATTTCCGACACCGATCTCAATCCGGCTGCCGCACCAGCTGCAGAGCGCAAGTCCAGAGGTGAAATTTCTACCGCAGACATCAAATTCGGTTATTGTACCGAATTCATGGTAAACGGCGATCACGAATTCTCCGACGAAGAAGTCGATTCTCTTCGCGAATGGCTTAACGGTGTTGGTGACTCTATCGTATGTTTCTCTGATGAAAACATCATCAAGGTTCATGTACATACAAACCACCCGGGTAATGCTTTCGAAAAGGGCCTCAGCATGGGTTACCTCTCCAAGATGAAGGTAGACAACATGCGTCTTGAACACAATGAAGTTCTTATCAAGGACGCATCGAAAATCTCTGCTATGGAAAAGCTGGAAGAAGAGAAAGCCGCTGCTTCTGCCGCACCGGCTAAGGACTTCGGATTTATTTCCGTTTCCGCTGGTGATGGTCTTACAGAAATTTTCAAGGGCATTGGTGTTGATTATGTAATCGAAGGCGGTCAGACCATGAATCCGTCCACCGAGGACATTCTAAATGCCGCAGAAAAAGTAAACGCAAAGGATATCTTTATCCTTCCAAACAATAAAAATATTATTCTTGCCGCAAATCAAGCCAGAGACATTTTGGAAGACAAAAATCTTCATGTCATCCCTACAAAGACAATTCCGCAGGGTATCAGCGCAATGATCAGCTTTAGCCCGGATATGTCTGCAGCCGAGAACGAAGAAGCAATGTCCGAAAGCGCTACCGCCGTTTCTTCTGCCGAGATCACATATGCTGTACGAAACACAACCATTGAAGGTCATGAGATCTCGGAAGGCGACATTATGGCATTGGGAGATCATGGACTTCTTGCGGTTGAGAAGAGCATCCATGTCGCAGTCAACAAGGCTCTCGCCGAAATGATCAACAGCGACACCGAAATCGTGACCTTGTATTATGGCAAGGACATAAAGCCGGAGGAGGCAGAAGCCTTAAGTGCTGAAATTTCTGCCGCTTTCCCTCAGGTCGAGGTTGAATTACAGTACGGCGGACAGCCGATCTATTATTATTTCTTGTCTGTAGAATAATATAAGATGCAGTTAACAGATTTAAAAGGCGTCGGACCTAAAACCGAAGAACTATTTCATAAGCTGGGCGTTTATACGCCCGGCGATTTATTATATTATTTTCCAAATACTTATCTTCAATTTGACGAGCCAAAACTCATAGCCAATCTCCAGGAGGGCGAGCAGCAGGCTGTAGCCGGTTTTATCGACCGCGATGCCTCTGTAGTAAATGTCCACGGTCTGCGTCTGACTTCCGTATACATACACGACCTCAGCGGGCATATGAAACTCACATGGTTCAATGCCCCGTTTTTAAAACACACTCTGACCGCGGGACATCTTTTTATTTTCGTCGGTAAAGTAAGCCGTTTCAACAATCAGCTGACCATGAGTCAGCCCAAAATCTATAAAACCGAAGAATACAGCCGTAAAATCGGCACATTAGAACCTGTTTATGCCCAAACAAAGGGGCTTTCCAACCAAGCTATTGTAAAGGCTGTCAAACAGGCTTTTTCTTTTGTTACACCGGAAGAAGATTTTGTCCCGGCAAAGCTTTGCTACAATCGGCAGCTCCTTCCACTCCGGAAAGCCATCGCCGCAATTCATTTTCCGGAATCTCTGGAGGCTTTTTCCGCCGCCCGAAGACGCTTGGCCTATAATGAGCTGTTTCTTTTCTCATTAGCACTGGCAATGAAGAAAAAGAACTCCACACAGGCAAAATCCGTTTACCGGATTACCCGTCCGCCAGAAATGGATGTCTTTTTTCAGAAGCTTCCTTTCGCATTGACAAAGGGACAAGCGAACGCCATCAAGTCAATTGAAGAGGACCTGGCATCCGGCTTTGTCATGAATCGTCTGGTGCAGGGCGATGTCGGATCCGGCAAAACCATTGTTGCTGTTGCCGCAATGCTCGAAACCGCATTAAACGGATTTCAGGCAGCGCTGATGGCACCTACAGAAATTCTGGCAGAACAGCATTACCAGAAAATTTCTGCGCTTTTAAAAGAATTTCAGCTACCTCTTCGCTGTATCCTTGTGACCGGTTCCCTGACCGCAAAAGAGAAGCGTCTTGCTTACGAGGCCATCCAGAATCATGAAGCCGATCTGATCATTGGCACGCATGCGCTGTTTCAGGCACAGCTCGATTACGCCAGACTCGCTTTGGTCATCACCGATGAGCAGCATCGTTTTGGTGTAAATCAGCGAAAAGAGCTTGCAGAAAAAGGGCAGCGGCCGCACACCCTTGTCATGTCCGCAACGCCGATTCCGAGAACCCTCGCCATGCTGCTGTATGCCGACATGCAAGTTTCTCAAATCCGCGAACTGCCGGCCAATCGTCTCCCGATAAAAAATGCGGTCGTAGGAGAGAACTACCGTAACAACAGCTACAAATTTATTTACGGAGAAATCCAAAAAGGACGTCAGGCATACATTATCTGTCCTATGGTAGAGCCAAACGATACCATTGAACTGGAAAATGTTACGGAATACAGCAAAAAGCTTCGCTCCGTTTTTCCAAAAGACGTGCATATTGCATGTCTTCATGGCAAAATGAAAGCAGAAGAAAAAGAAAACATCATGAATCAGTTTTTACATCATGACATCGATCTTCTTGTCTCCACCACAGTAGTGGAAGTCGGTGTCGATGTTCCCAATGCAACTGTCATGATGATAGAAAACGCAGAGCGCTTTGGTCTGGCTCAGCTGCATCAGCTGCGTGGCCGGGTCGGCCGGTCCGGACATCAGAGTTTTTGTATTTTTGTTGATACAAAGAATTCCGAGAATTCCAAAAAAAGGCTCAGCATTCTTTCCTCTTCCAATGACGGTTTTGCCATAGCCGAAGAGGATTTAAAACTCCGGGGACCGGGCGATATATTCGGGATCCGGCAATCCGGAGTACTGAATTTTTCCATCGCAGATATATATCAGGATAAGGATCTTCTGGCATCCGCCGCAGAAGATGCCCGTTATATTCTTTCGCAGGATCCGAATCTTGAAGAAAACGAAAATATTGAACTTAGAAAGAAACTTGACGAGTATAGATCGGAAAGCTATACCTTATAAGGCAGGAGGAGCACTCATGAGAGTAATTGCAGGAACCGCAAGAAGTTTACAGCTTAAAACCATTGATTCAATGGATACACGACCGACAACCGACCGGATTAAGGAAACATTATTTAATATGATTCAGTTTCAGGTCCCGGGCATCGATTTTCTGGATATTTTTGCCGGCTCCGGATCCATCGGCATCGAAGCTCTGTCCAGAGGTTCCAAGCGGGCTGTTTTCATTGAAAATAATATGAAAGCTGCCAGGGTAATCGAAGAAAACCTGGAGCATACCGGCTTTACAGACCGTTCTCTGGTCTTAAGCTCAGAATGTCTCTCTGCATTGACACGTCTAAACGATAAAGACTACCATTTTAATATTGTTTTCATGGACCCGCCTTACAATAAAGGGCTGGAACGGAAAGCCATGCAGCTGATCCGCACAATGAAATACATTGATGAAAACACGACTTTTATCATCGAAGCAGACATTCAGGACGATTTCGTGGATGAAATCGAAAGCTACGGCTATGAACTCATTCGGGAGAAGACATACAAAACGAACAAGCACGTCTTTTTCCGCATCAAGAAATAACAGATAGGTGAGGCCTGTCCTGTTTTATACAGAGCAGGCTTCTGAGGAATATATTATGAAAATTGGAATTTATCCGGGATCCTTTGATCCAGTCACATACGGTCACCTTGATATCATCGAGAGATCCTCTAAAATTGTCGATCATCTGATCGTCGGTGTCTTAATTAACAAGGCTAAAACATCGTTGTTTTCAATGGAAGAACGTGTTAAAATGATACAAGATTTGACCAAAGATTACGGAAATGTCGAAGTGAGAGCATTCGATGGACTGACCGTAAATCTTGCCCGTGAATGCGGCGCGAATGTCATTGTTCGTGGTTTACGTGCCGTGACGGATTTCGAGTACGAGCTTCAGCTCGCACAGACGAATAAAGTGATCGCACCGGACATTGATACCATTTTCCTTACCACAAATCTGAAATATTCCTATTTAAGTTCCAGCATGGTGAAAGAAATCGCCTCTTACGGCGGTGATATTCATTCTTTTGTGCCGGATGAGGTAGAAGTAAAAACAAAGCAAAAATATAAAGTGGAGCATCAGAAATGAGCAGAATTGAACAATTAATCGGTGAAATTGAAGAATATATCGACAGCTGCAAGTATCAGCCTCTTTCCAATACAAAGATCATTGTAAACAAAGAAGAAATGGAGGAGCTTCTGGTAGAGCTTCGTCTCCGTGTACCGGACGAAATCAAGAAATACCAGAAGATTATTTCTCAGCAGGACGCAATCCTTGCTGATGCGAAGCAGCAGGCAGACAGCATGCTGGCGGACGCAAGACAACAGACAGCCGAAATGGTTTCTGAGAATGAAATCATGCAGCAGGCGTATGCCAAGGCAAATGAACTTGTACAGCAGGCGCAGGCGCAGGCTGACCAGATTCTGAACAGTGCCAGTCAGGAAGCAAACAGTGTTCGTATGAGCGCTATGGACTACACAGATCAGATGCTTGCCAGTGTTGAAACCCTTCTTTCAAATTCTATTCGCGATCAGCAGCAGAAATTTGATGATTACATCAATTCGGTAAAGGGCACCTATTCCATCGTTTCCGGTAACCGCCGTGAACTCCAGAATTCTCTTCGTCAGAGCACAGCATCCGCTCCGGAAGCAGCAGAAGCCGCTCCGGAAGCACCTCAGGACGACATTCAAGCATAATACTGTTTTCAAATCCTGCGCTTTGAAAACAAAAAAATTTTTCTTGAATGATCATTTTTAAGCTTGACAGTAATTCAACATTTTGCTAATATTTACATTGCTGTGAATTTTACAGCAAGCGATGCGTGGCTCAGCTTGGTAGAGCGCTGCGTTCGGGACGCAGAGGTCGTGGGTTCGAATCCCGTCGCATCGATTAACCCTTGGGATCGACTCAGCACAGTACGTGCTGGGTCTTTTCTTTTTCTCATCGCTTTCTTTCTGTTTTTCCCACCTTTTCCTTTTCAGTCCTTTGATTGCAGAGAGGCATTCAAAATGGTATTCTATAGGTAAAATACTATATTTGGAGGTACTATGAGCTGTATCCGCGAAGAACTCGAAGCACTTGAATTGCAAACATTATCCCCCTATGCGGCTTTGTCTTCCGCCTCCACCGGCAGAGATCGTTCCGAACCGCAAGACGATATCCGAACCTGCTATGAACGTGACCGGGATCGTATCCTGCATTGCAAGGCATTTCGCCGATTAAAACACAAAACCCAGGTATTTATCGCACCGGAAGGCGATCATTATCGAACACGATTGACCCATACATTGGAGGTCAGTCAGATTGCCAGAACATTCGCCAAAGCTTTGCGCTTAAATGAAGATCTCACCGAGGCCATTGCCCTGGGGCATGATTTGGGACATACCCCTTTCGGTCACAGCGGAGAGCGTGTACTGGATCAACTCTGTACCGAAGGATTTTCCCACGTTGAACAGAGCGTACGTGTCGTTGAGCTTCTGGAAAAGGGCGGAAGAGGACTGAATCTTACGAAAGAAGTCCGCGACGGCATATTAAACCATCGTACCTCCGGTCATCCTCATACATTAGAAGGCCAGTCGGTTCGTTTTGCCGATAAGATTGCCTATATCAATCATGACATCGATGATTCCATTCGTGCAGGTCTGATCACCGAAGCCATGTTGCCTCAAGATATTACCGATATTCTGGGGCACAGCGTCCGAGAACGTTTAAATACCTTGATTCATGACGTAATCCTGCATTCCCAGAATAAACCACAGCTTTGCATGTCACCGAAAATCGAAGCTGCCATGCAGGGACTCCGTCAGTGGATGTTTGCCAATGTTTATATTGGCGGCGAAGCAAAAAAAGAAGAGATCAAGGTAAATCGGATGCTGGAATTACTGTTTCATTTTTATATGAAACATCCAAATATGATGACACAGGAATATATTGCAATTCTGGAGGGAAATCTTTCCCGTATTTCCTCTGACGCCCCTGAAAAAGACCGTCTGATCCGGATTGCACATGAGCGCTCCGTTTGTGATTATATTGCCGGCATGACCGACGATTATTGCATTGCAAAATTCAAGGAGTATTTCATTCCTATTGGTTGGAAAAAATATTAATGCAGCCGCATCCGACACCGGTAACCAAATCGCGCGGAATGGGCTGTACACGATGAAGAAAGGCATAATTACGTGTATTATTCAGAAGAAGTCGTAGAAGAGGTCCGTTCCCGGGCAAATATCGTAGACGTCATCGGTAAATATGTAAATCTGAAAAAGAAGGGAACCAATTATTTTGGCCTTTGCCCGTTTCACGGCGAGAAAACCGCCTCTTTTTCCGTCAACCCGCGCATGCAGATTTTTCACTGTTTCGGATGCGGAAAAGGTGGCGATGTTCTGAAATTTATTATGGAATATGAGAACCTCACCTTTCCGGAGGCTCTGGAAAAGCTCGCAGCGGAAGAAGGTTATAAACTCCCGGAAGAACCTACAAATCCGGAGCAGAAAAAAAACAACGATCTTCGTTTAAAGCTTTTGGATATCAACCGCGATGCCGCTCTTTACTTTTATAACTGCCTGAAAGGGCCGAAAGGACAGCTCGGCATGAATTATCTTGCCAAGCGGGCCTTAAGCAGCCGCACCATCACCGGATGGGGACTGGGCTATGCCGATCAGTCCCGTGACAACCTGTACCAGTATCTGAAATCCAAAGGCTATAACGATTCCATATTAAAGGAATCCGGGCTCATTACCTTCTCCGAGCGTGGCGCAAATGATAAATTCTTCAACCGTGTCATGTTCCCGATCATGGATGCAAACAATCGCGTCATCGGCTTTGGCGGACGTGTAATGGGAGATGGGGAGCCCAAGTATCTGAACAGCCCGGAAACCCGGCTGTTTGATAAATCCAGAAATCTGTTCGGCTTGAATTTTGCCCGTCGTTCTCAGAAAAAATTCATGATTCTGTGCGAAGGATATATGGATGTCATTTCCATGCATCAGGCCGGCTTCACAAATGCCGTCGCCTCTCTGGGCACAGCTCTGACAGACCAGCAATGCGCTTTGCTGAAGCGTTATGTCAACGATGTCTATCTTACCTATGATTCTGATAATGCCGGCATAAAAGCCGCCAAACGGGCCATGCCAATGCTTCAGAAAGTCGGAATCCGCACAAAGGTCATCAACATGAAGCCTTACAAGGATCCGGATGAATTCATTAAGGCCATGGGTACAAACGAATTTGAAAAGCGAATTGAAAACGCCAAAAACAGTTTTCTCTGGCTGATTGACATTATGCGTCTGGATTTTGATCTTCAGGATCCCGCCGGCATGACTTCCTATGCACATGCGGTTGCCGAAAAGCTGGCAGAGATTCAGGAACCGATTGAACGAAACAACTATATTAAGGCCGTCGCCCACGAACAGATGTTGGACGAAGAGGCTTTGCGAAAACTCGTCAATACGATCGGAAATGCGGCAATGCAAAAAAATTCTCCGCTACAGGAGGTTTATACCCATACCGATTTCATTTCCAATGCCGACCGAAAAAAAGCCATGGCAAAAGAAAATGCCATTCAAAAATCCGAAAAGCAGCTGGTTACCTGGCTCAATGAAAAGCCGGAGCTTATTCCCATGGTTCGCAGCCTGATCGGGCCGGAAGATCTCCGGGATCCGGTAGTAAAAGAAGTACTGGAACTCGTCTACCAGGAAAAAGCCGTAAATACGATTCTGGATCACTTCCGCGATAATGATGAAACCTACGAAAAGGTTGCATCCATGTTTAACGGCAACCTTTTATCCGATGACACCGATGAATTTGCCTTTAAACGCGGACTGGAGGATGTCATTCGAAATATCCGTATGTCCGTACTGAACGAAAAAATCGAACAGGAGACAGACCCGGCCAAATTAACCGACCTTTTCCAGCAGCAGTCCAAGCTTGCGGAATTAAAACTCTAATGAGGAGAACACTTCATTCATGATACAAGCATTACCGAAACGACTTGAAACCATCATTTCTATGGTGCCGCCTTCCTCCGTTATTGCGGATATCGGCTGTGACCATGCCTATACATCCATTGCCCTCGTGGCACGTGGTATAGCATCCTCTGCAATCGCTTGTGACATCAATGAAGGTCCTCTGCAATCCGCTCAGAAAAATATACGCGAAGAGCAATTATCCCAGAAAATCGAAACCCGGCTTGGCGATGGATTGACACCGGTTTCCGCCGGCGAAGCGGATACCATCATCATTGCCGGTATGGGCGGTCTTCTGATGCAGCATATCCTTACCGGCCGACTTCATGATTTCCGGCATTTTATCCTGTCGCCGCAAAGAGATCTTCCGGTATTCCGCCGCTTTCTTATAGAAAACGATTGTTTCATCCAGGATGAATGTATGGTTGAAGAAGACGGCAAATTTTATACGGTAATGCATGTATGTCCGGCCAATGACAATACCGACGAACAAAGAAAAAAAGCCGACGCTCTATATCAAAGCGAGGCCGAATTTACCTATGGCGGATGGAATCTGTTCAAAAAAGACGCTGTCCTGCTGCAATTTCTACAGAAAGAGCAGGCCCGTTATGCGGCAATCCTTCGCAAGACCTCTTCCCCGGACATCACACATGCAAACAAACTGGTTCAGATTGCACTGGAGGCATATCAATGACATATTCTGTAAAAGAAATTATCGATCAACTGGATGAATTTGCGCCGAAAAAAAGCGCATGCGAATGGGATAACCCGGGACTTTTGGTAGGGCAAAGCAGTTTTCCGGTATCGAAGGTCTATCTTGCTCTTGATGCCACTACATCGGTTGTCGAACAGGCCATTGAAGAAGGCTGTGATCTGATTGTCACACATCATCCGATTCTTTTTCGCGCAATTAAAAGCATCAATGATGACTGCGCCCTGGGCTTAAAGCTTATGGACCTGATCCGTAATGATGTTGCCGTTTTTTCCATGCATACAAATTTTGACAGTTGCCCCGGCGGAATGGGTGATTTAGTCTGCGAAAGGCTTCAGCTTCAAAAAACCGGCTTTCTGGAACCTACCGGTTATGAAGACGACAAAGAGCTCCCATACGGCATCGGCTTCACAGCAGAGCTTCCTCATCGCATGACAGCACCGGAGTTTGCGGCTTTTGTCAAAGAGCGCTTTCAGCTTCCTTTTGTTCAGTATTATGATGCCGGTCTAAGCATTAAAACCATTGCATGCTGTCCGGGCTCCGGCCGTTCTGAACTTCATGAAGTATTAAACACCCATGCCGATGCCTTTCTTACCGGCGATATGGGACATCATGAAGCACAGGATCTGGTAGAAGAGGGAGTCAATGTCATCGATGCCGGTCATTATGGACTGGAACACATTTTTATACCATTTATGAAATCTTGGTTCCACGATCATTTTCCAGAAATAACGGTAGTCACAGCACCAATTCAATTTCCTGCGGCTTCCGTATAAAAACAGGAGGTGCCTATGAAACTTACAGCAAATGGAGTTACAAAAGAGTTTGAACCCGGCATGCTTTTTGCTGATGCTGCCGAAGCGTTCCAATCGCTTTATCCTCATCAGATCTTACTTGCAAAGATTGGAAGTAATTATGCCGAGCTCCATAAGAAAATCCCGGAGCAGAACTGTGAGGTTGAATTCATTTGCGCAGATAACAGCATCGGACATCTGACATATCAGCGTTCCGCCATCTTTTTAATGCTGAAATCCTTCTATCGTGTCTGCAAAGATGTCCCGGATTTCAGTGTCATTGTTGATTATACTCTGGGTGGCGGCTTTTACTGCTACCTTCACGGAGAGATCAAGGTTTCCGCGGAGCTTCTTCAGAAAGTAAAATCGACCATGGCAGAATATGTGGCACAAAAGCTTCCTATCATGAAACGTTCCGTCCCAACCGATGAAGCCATCAAACTCTTTAAAAGTTTTGGCATGAAAAGTAAGGAGCATTTGTTCCGCTACCGTATGACAAGCCGCGTCAATATCTACTCTTTGGGCAATTTCCAGGACTATTTTTATGGCTATATGGTAAAGGATACCAGCTATATCCGTCATTATGACTTGATTCCGTATGGTGACGGTTTTGTTTTCATGCTGCCAACCATGAAGGATCCGGAACATGTAGCGCCTTTCGTTCCTCTGAACAAACTCTACGAAGTGCAAAAGGAATCCTCCATCTGGGCAGAATCCATTGGTGTCAGCAGCGTCGGATTTCTGAATGATATGATCGTACGCGGTGAAACCGATGAGTTGATCTTAATGCAGGAAGCTATTTTCGAAAAACACATTGGCAACATTGCCACAGACATCATGAAAAAGAACCGTCGGATCGTCATGATTGCCGGCCCGTCCAGTTCCGGAAAAACCACCTTTTCAAAGCGCCTCAGCATCCATTTACAGGCCTTAGGCATGCGCCCGCATGCAATTTCCGTAGACAACTACTTCAAGCCCCGTTCTGAGGCTCCAAGAGACGAAAACGGCAATTATAATTTCGAGTCCATTGACTGCGTCGATCTGGAACAGTTTAATGCGGATATGGTAAATCTTCTTCATGGTGAAACCGTACAGATCCCTCGTTATAACTTTTTCACCGGACTCCGTGAATACAAAGGCGATTTTCTCACCATGCAGGACAATGATATCCTCGTAATCGAGGGCATTCACTGTCTGAACAACAAGATGTCCTATGCGCTTCCGGATGACTCTAAATTCCGTATTTATATTTCTGCTTTAACGCAGATTAACGTAGATTCACATAACCGTATTCCGACAACCGACGACCGGTTACTGCGCCGTATGGTTCGTGACAATCGTACCCGTGGCTATTCTGCCCGCGATACCATTGCCATGTGGAAAAATGTCCGGATCGGAGAGGAGAAGTATATTTTCCCATATCAGGAAAGTGCAGATGTTATGGTCAATTCCAGCATGATCTACGAACTTCCTGTTCTGAAGATTTTTGCTGCACCATTGCTTTTCCAGATTCAGCCAGACGAGCCGGAATACCAGGAAGCCAAACGTCTTCTTAAGTTCCTGGACTACTTCCTTCCAATCAGCCCGGAACTGATTCCGAAAAACTCTATTGTCCGTGAGTTCATTGGCGGAAGTTGCCTTGACGTTGGCTGAAAATCATTGTAAAATATAGGCTCGAGTATCAGATGTGGTCGCTGCCGAATCCGCGAGAGCGTTCGGGAGAGGAAAGTCCGGGCTTCACAGAGCAGGATGCCTGCTTACGGCAGGTTGCGGTGACGTACAGGAAAGTGCAACAGAAAACAAACCGCCAGTTTTACTGGTAAGGATGCAAAGGCAGTGTAAGAGACTACCGCGCTTCTGGTAACAGAAGTGGCAGTGTAAACCCCATTCGAAGCAAGACCAAACAGAAGGCATATGGCTGCTCGTCAGCCTTCGGGTAGGTTGCTTGAGGCGTATGGCGACATACGTCCTAGATAGATGACCACTTGAAACATAACCCGGCTTATTATGATACTCATTTTTTGAATAACACGGATGTATTTCCATCCATAAAAAAGGCAATGTGCATCAGCACATTGCCTTTTCTGTTATATTTCTTATTGTTGATGTGAGCATCAACAGCATTCCCGCTCACTTGTACCACGCAACACGCACACTTTCGTATGTTCTATGCCGCTAGGCATCATTCTCAGCATAATGTAAGGTCAAAATTGAAATACCGTACAGCATTGTTATAAGAAATGCCCTTGATAATTTCAGCAAGTGCCTTCTGGTCATTTGGATATTCGCCATTGTCAACCCAAGTGCCCACAAGGTTGCAGAGAATCCGACGGAAATAATCATGTCGTGTATAAGACAGGAATGATCTGGAATCGGTCAGCATACCGTTGAAATTACCCAATGTAGAAAGGTTTGCATAATTTATAAGCTGATCCGTCATGCCCTGCTTATGATCATTGAACCACCATGCAGCACCCTGCGTAACACGGTTCTGTACAGGCGCCTTACAGAAACATCCGGTGATGGTATTGATCGTTGTGTTGTCACAAGGATTCAAAGAATAAAGAATTGTCTTTGGAATTTCATCCGTTGCAGACAGTGCATTCAAAAATGCAGCAAGCTGATCGGCCGGCGCATAGTTGTCTACCGCATCAAATCCGGTATCAGCACCTAATTTCTTGTACATATCCGCATTGTTGTCACGTACACAGCCAAAATGGATCTGGCAGACAAGATCTCTCTTATTATATTCCTTCATCAGGAACATCATCTCGGCTGTGCGATACTTCGCGCCTTCTTCAGCGGTAATGGTTTCGCCCTTAAGTGCCTTCTGAAGAATCGCATCGATTTCAGCCTCTGTAGCAGGAGCGTACATAACATAACGAAGCGCATGATCGGTTACCCGGCAGCCCATAGACTGGAAGAAGTCAAGACGGTTCTTCAATGCTTCCTTCAGAGATGCAAAATCCTTAATCGCGATACCGGCGCGTTCAGAAAGCTTCTCAATATACTTCGGGAACTCCGGCTTCTCAATATTTGTAACCTTATCCGGTCTCCATGCCGGAAGAACCTGTACATCAAAGCTTGCATCTTCAGCAATCTTTTTATGCCATTCCAGTGTGTCGACAGGATCATCCGTTGTACAGATCAGCTTTACATTGGAGGCTCTGATGATATTACGTACAGACATGGACTTATCCTTTAACATTTCGTTGCAAAGATTCCATACTTCTTCTGCAGTATCACCATTCAGATATCCCTGATATCCGAAATACTTACGAAGCTCAAGATGTGACCAGTGGTAGAGTGGGTTACCGATCAGTTTCGGCATAGTTTCAGCCCACTTCTGGAACTTTTC
>ONLM01000072.1 GCA_900318695.1 uncultured Eubacteriales bacterium
AGCGAACGAAGCTTCGCGTCCGGAAGAAGGGATGCACGAACGGTGCTGTTGTACCATGAGTTATCCTCAATGGATGCGAGAGAATCCACAAGGAGCCATTCGCCTTCTTTGTTAATGCCGACAAGAACCACATCATACTGTGTTTCGTCAATGCTTTTTACTACATTTACTACAGATTTACAGGAAACCTCATGCTCCGTGGAGCGGCCGCCGAAAATAGCGAGAAGTGTTTTTTTCATAATATAGCTTAGTCCTTTCGGATATAGAGGACCGGCTGCCAAAAGGCCGCCGGTCGGATTCTTTTTTCTTTGTCTGATTTTACTACTTGTCCGATGAGTTTCAAGTGAAAAGTTTTCAGCAGCAATCTCATACTAAAATCGCAGGCCAACATGGGAAACGACCGTTCCTGCTCAGCCAAGCCACTTTGTGTCACCCTTCCGGAGCTTCATAAGAAGGTCTTTCTTTTTATCGTAAATCTGCACCAAAAGCCGGATTTCCTCCGGAGTACGGCTCGAACTCTGCAGAACCTGTGACAGCTCATCATCCGTAAGGAGATTATCCACATCCACCACCATCGGATCCCGTACAAGGCGAATGAGACCGGCCTCATTGCGGGCAAAGGAATCCACCGCAATATCCTTAAGATCCAATGTGCCGCGGCGTGTCATATCGAGATCGAAAAACATGGAATTACCGGAATCAAAAATCGGTGCGAGTTTAACGAAAGCAAGGCTTTCCGCATCCCGAAGCACGCCAAAGTTTTCATAGCTCCGATCGGTATTTGTAATAAGGAAATCTGTCAGAATCTGGTAATCCAGGAACGAGCGCACCTGTTCCTTGTCCAGACCGTTTTTGGCACAGGCATTGACGAAGGTATCATACGGGCTGACATCCGGCTTCCGGTACTCACGAATGATGTCTGCTGCCGGAATAAATTCCAGGAATTCGCTGGTGAAGGCATTGGAACTTACTGTCAGCTGCTGCCCATGGCCATAGTCAGCCTCGGAAAATTCATACTGCACGAAATCAAACTTGCCCTGTTTTCTGTGAATATATGAAGCCACCAATTCATTAAAGAGCTGCTGTGTATTTCCGTTTTTGCTGCCCTTGACCAGTGAGCGGGTACCGTTGCCCTGGATAACCCAGGACTTCGGCATGTTTCCATGTGTGGAAGCCGACGGAAAACGGACATCAAAATTCCGGAAATCGATCATGGCGTCCACACCGGCAAACTGCAAGGTACCGACATAATCGTCGAAATCGTTCTGAAAAAGGTTTACATCCCGCCAGGTAAGATCCGACTGTGCCGGCTTGACCCAATAGCAGTCTTCCATGGAAAGGCCAAGATTTTTCAAAAGATAGGCCTGCGGCGTCACAAACTCAATCCGCTCGAGAATCTTTTGCATAATGCCCTGTGTAATCGGAACGGCGCGTCGCTGCCACCATGCTTTGAGACGGTCATCCGGTCCCTTCGTGCCAAGCGGAAGCAGCTCCTCGTTATAAACTTCGGAAACGCTGATCAGGGCACCACTCACCGGTTCCATCACGAGCGATGCAACATTGCGGTCACGGTGCATGAGAATGTATGGATGTTCATCAGCCGGATTTAAATTAAACACGATCGGTCCTACGGCTTTATGTACCTGAGAGCGCTCCCCTTCATCATTCAGAAGATCCGTAAGTTCGGACGGCTTCAAGGCCGAAAGATCTACCTGTGAAATGAGATCCTCCATGGTACATCCAAGCGCACGGGACATTTTAAAAATGGTATCCGCCTTTGCGCTTGAAAGATCCTTATGTCCCTGTTCATAATCCTGAATCGACCGGAATGAAATACCGGTAATCTCCGCCAGTTCCTTTCGGCTTACGCCTTTCAGTTCACGCAATGTCTTAAGATTCATACGAAACCCCTACTTTTTCAAGCTTTATGATATAACGATACGCTTTTTTACGTAGGAGGTCAATCTGTCGATTTTTACGTATTTATTACAAATTTTAGTCATTGTTTGCTTGAAAATGCTACACAGGGTACGCAAGCAGACGTTGTTTTGCGCAAAAAAAGAGCCCTCGCCGTAGCGAACGCCCTTTTCTTTGATTCATTTGATCAGTTAGAAGCCTTCTCGATCTGAGCGATGGCTGCTTTCTGCATCGGGATACGGCAATTCTTGTTGCTGCCGAACTCTACGATCACGGTATCATCTGTCATATCGATGATTACGCCATAAAAACCGGAAGTGGTAAGTACGGTATCACCAACTGCTACCGACGCCAGCATCTCCTGCTGCTTCTTACGCTCCTTCTGCTGCGGGCGGACACCGATAAAATAGAACATAGCGCAGATGGCTACGATATATACAACCCATCCAATTGCATTCATGACAGAACCTCCAAAAATAATAATCTACGAGAGCATATTTTATCATACGATCCCTCAAATATCTAGATTCTTTACATCTCTTTTTATAATTCTGAAGAGAGAATAAAATTCCGTCGGAAATTGTAAAAATTTGTGTTGGAAAAAGTCGAAAATGCCGAAATAAAATATGGTACATTAAAATCAAATCATTGACCAAATGAGGAGTTACGCCATGAAAAAGCACACTTTTTTTACCGCTTTGATTGCGGCATTTATGACAATTTCCGCCATTTCAATCTATGCGGTAACCGGCCACGCCGCATGGCAGCATAATGCAACCGGATGGTGGTACCAGAATCCGGACGGGACGTGGCCGAAAAATGCCTGGCAGTGGATCGACGGAAACGGCGATGGTATTTACGAATGCTATGCATTTAACGCACAGGGGTATATGTATCAGAACACCACAACTCCGGACGGCTTTACCGTAGATTCCAATGGTGCCTGGCTTACAAACGGCCTTCCGGCAACACGTGCTTTTCTGGGCGGTATCGCGCCGGCTCCAACTCCGATTTCTACTTTTATCGCCGGCAGCCAAATGTCTTCCGGCAGCAGTTCCGGTTCTTCCACAAAGAAAACCTCTTCCGGTTCTTCCGGCGGAAGTTCCGTAGCGACAAACCGCGATGAACTCACCGATTCGGATGTGGTACGAAACAAGGTCTCCAACAAAACCACATCCGATGCAGAAAATACTAACCAGAAGGCTTCTTCGGACGAGTCTCCAAAGACTACGACCACTGAACCGGATCCGGATCCTTCCAAAGCTTCCCAGTCTTCCTTCGGTCCGAGCGCCGGAACCGGCAGCAGCAAAAACATTGGGCCTTCTGCGGATCTGCGCGATCACGGAAGTCCTACTTCCAACGCCGTGGTTGTGGATGAGCGTTAATTTTATACTGCCCGACACGGCCTTATTTCATCCGCTGCACACCGAAGCAGTGGATGGACACCCATTGAGCTCATCGGATCCGGCGGCTTCGGCCACCGGATCTTTTTGCTTTGTCGGTATTTTGGGGCTCAACACGAAAATCCTGTATCATTTTTGCACTATTTTGTGCGCCAGGCAGATTCTCTATTGATTTTCTGTCCGCAAATTTCTATTATCGGATGAGTATTTTATTCTTTGTTCTTGAAAGGTGGTGACCTGATGAGCCTATTTCTTAACAGCGAACCGGAAACGAACGATCCGATGTCGCCGGAACAGCAGCATTCCGAAAGCAGCATGACCTTACAGCCGGCGGAAGTATTGGCGATGGAAGAAAACACACCTATGCGAAAAAAGGTTCTTCTCCTCATTAATGAGCGTGCCGTAGCAGGTTCCGCCAAGGGAAAGCTGTTTGAAATTGTAAGCGCACTGGCTCTGGCGCATTGTGAAGTTACCGTTTATCCGATCCTGCCATCCGCAGGCATCACATCCGAGTCTATTTTTGCCGACGTTATACGGGAACAGCGTACATACGATCTGATTGCCTGCAGCGGCGGAGACGGAACCCTGAATCATGTGATGCATTGTATGATCGCATGGAATTTAGCGCTTCCGGTTCTGTATTTTCCGGCCGGCACAACCAACGACTTCGCACGTACACTGAATATTCCGACCGAAGTTAAGGAAATCACCTCGCTGCTTACTTCCGGCGACCTGTTCCACTATGACATCGGCTGCTTCAATGATAAACATTTCAACTATATTGCGGCTTTCGGCGCCTTTACCTCCGTGAGCTGGTCTACCGATCAGGGCTTTAAAAATGCCCTTGGTTACGGCGCGTATTTTCTGGAAGGTATACGAAGCGCCGGCGATGCACTGCGCTCCCGCTGTCCTATGAAGATCACCTGTGACGGCACAACCATCGAAGGCGATTTTCTGTTCGGTGCTGTATCCAACTCAACTTCTGTCGCCGGTTTCCGGACACAGGCTCTGGAGCAGGCCGCATTGAACGACGGTGTCTTCGAAGTAATCCTTATAAAAGCGCCGAACGACCTCAGCGGCATTGCGGAGCTTCTCAATATCATGCGTCTCGCTATATCGGATTCCAGCAGCGATGCATTGCAGGGCAATGACGCCTTTCAGATTCTGCATGCACGGGAAATTCACGTGGAAGCCGAGCAGCCGATCAGCTGGACACTGGACGGTGAATACGGCGGAGAGCCGAAAAATGTCGATATCCGAGTTCTTCCGCAGCGCGGCTGCATTTATGTACCGGGTCCTCTAGTCTGAAACGCGACCATTGTCGCAACTACAAGTATAGGCAAGTGCCGAAAAGCATGTTACTGTAACCATAGACCTTTCTCCGAGGTTTGGATCTCTTTTCGAGGTTTTTGATCTTTTTCAGACAGTAACCTGTTTTTCAGGCACTTTTTTGTTTTTCTTCTGCATTTTTAATTCATCGTACAACAACCCCCATTTTTAAAGGAGCGTTTTATGTTGCTTACGCATGAATCATCTGACCATTTTTCAAATATTACATTTTCAACTACCTCTGCCAATTCTGCCAATGTGCTCTCTCCGGCACTGCACAATGCATTGGCACAGCGCCTCCGGCAGCTGCTATCAGAACCGGAGCTGCTGTGTCAGCATCTCTACAGCCGACTGATTTCCATAAGCGACCCGGCAATATCCGAAAAGCGACCGGTACTTCCTATGGCGGATCTTGCACTTGTCTATGAGCTTCGCTTTACACGAAACGAATTTCCGGAAGCATTCACCTCACCAACCTTTGCATCACAAAATCCCGATGCCGATGCGGCCTTTTCTCTTTCCATCGACCACGCACTCCTGAAAGCAATGCAGATGAGTCCTTCTGCACTTTTTGCCGCTACGGCACGTACCATGCAGCAGCGACATCCGGTACAGATTTCCAGCATGGAAGAAGTTCTGGGCTTTCCGGCCCCCTCTGAACCGCTCCTTGTCGTGATCACCACCGTCGAATCCCATCATGGAGCCGGAGCAATCCTGTATGACGGTGCCGCAGAACAGGTTGCTGCGATACTGGGGGAATTTTTCATTCTGCCAAGCAGTATCCACGAGGTTCTTGCTGTACGCCGCGATGCACGACTTCGCATTTGCGAACTGAAAGAACTGGTACAAAACATAAACCGTCAGGAAGTATCTCCCGAAGACCGGCTTTCCGACCATGTCTATAAGCTCATCAAAAATCCGACTCAGGATCCTGCTGAACCCGCGTATATTTTTGCATTTGCCGATGATTATGACACGGATTACAAAGATTTCTGCAAGGAGGCATCACCATGATCTATAACCAGCCTTTATCGACCTTGATTTGTTCCATTAGTCAAAAACTCAGTTCCAGGCTTCCGGAAGAATGTCCGCGACGCATTCCGCAATCCTACCGTTCCGGTTTCTGTCATGACTGCTACTCGTACTGCCGACGCCGTATGCTGGAAGAACTTTGTGAAAATACGATAGGGTATCATCCTCATCCGGCATTGCCATAAAAAAGCCGGCCTCCATCGTTAGAATTCAAGTCTAACTTCTGAAGGCCGGCTTACAGAATACATTCCTTCCGGACTATCGAATTATGTTCAGAGTCCCTGTCGGTTCATCCGGTCCAGGCGTTCCCGAATCTCATTGTAACGGCGCTGCGGTATCGGATAGCAGGCACGATTTACGAGGCAAATCTGTGTTCGTTCCAAATGATCAATATAGTGAATATTTACCGCCATCGACCGGCTCACCCGTAAAAAAATCGGTGGAAGCGCCTCCATCATTGCCGTAAAAGACATTCGACAGCGCACATCCTTCTGCTCGTCCGCCCGCGTGATGATCGTATAATTCCGGTCCGCTGTTACCGCCAGAATATCATCCGGATCCAATACATATACGATTCCGCTCGGGTCCCGTACATTGATCGGTTTCATGGCGCTCTTTCGATCGATAAGATTCTCCATGTAAAGATAAGTCTCCCGACCGGCCCGAATCGGAAAATTCTCATCGTCATCCTGAATGTGAAGCGTACTGGACACATGAAGATGCCGGATCAGAAAATGATCCCCCTCGCGAACCCATACGTACGTCCCTCTTTGCCGTTCCGAAAGTACAAGGCCGGAATCGGGTGTCGTAAAGCAACGGTACCGGCATGCTACCACACAAAGATCCGGCATTACAACAACCGCTTCATAGTGTTCATCATCCAACTGCACGACAGGCATCTCGCTTTGGTTCCGCTGCATGGCTGCCACAAAGGCCTTCCGACCATGAATGTAATCCCGCTCCATAGGACCAATCAGGAAAATATCCGGATGAATATTCTCCAGAAGCGGTTTCAGGTCCTTCTGCCAATAATGCTCCACTATCATCTGTGTGAGATGCAGAAGTTGCTTCTCCTTTTTATCCATTTGCTGCTGTCCTTCCTGTCATGAAAAAAGCCGCGCCAATCCTTTTGCCGGCAATAATACAGATGCTTTTGAGCAGTTCTTCGTTTTGGGGTATAGGTGAAGTCTCAGTATCATCGCCGTGCAAACTTATCTGCGCGACTTTTCATTCATATTAACTTATTTTTTACACATTGCAAACAGAGCTGGTACGAAACATCATATATATGGGACGAAGGTACACTCTATTTATACAGCCAAAAGCTCCGCAATCTCCGAAAGAAGATCTTTGCGACGGATCCGGCGGAAAATAATCGATTTCTCAATCGGTGTTTCCGGGAATTTCGCATTCAGCGCCCGGATCCCATGCTCCAGAACCTTGATTGTATAATCCACATCCACATCCGCTTTATGAAAAGCCCGGCCATCCTGCGGCACGCCCAGAAGCTCTCCGGTATGCTGCAAGGAGGTCTGATTCGGAATACCTAAAAGAAGTGAGCCAAAGTCAGCCGTATCAATGATACGTGCCCCCAATGTAAGTTTAGAAATATCTTTCCCGACCGAACGGAAGCATCGTGCCAGACTACTTAAATCATTTCCGACCGCGTGACCGCAAAGAAAATCCGCCTTTTGAAGCAACAGAGACATTCTCTCTACAAATTCTGCCGGTTCCACGCCGTATTTTTCAAGATCCGCATTCGAAATCCGTGTCAGAGCATGGATAAATTCATCTATCTTCCGCCCTTCCGGAAGACGAATATAGGTATCATAACGTTCATGCTGAACAAAGCCTTGTGGTGTCTGCTCGACCAGTGCGGCACTGCATTGAATCGGAATGCCATCCTGCATTTCCAAATCAAATACCAGAACATTTCCACCCAGAAGACGCTGTGAAGCCGACACCGCGCCAGATTCCGCAGAATCCGCAGACTCTCGAAAAATCGCCCGATTGACCTGCGCAAAATTTGATGCAAGGCGATAAATCTTCTTCACCTTTCCCTTCGGCTGGTACACACGCTCCACCCGTGCTCCGGAAGCCGTCTCATGGAGCTTCCCATAATCCATGCCAAAGGCATAAATCGGCCGCCCGCTCACTTTACTGATTTCCTTTCGTACATAAAACGCACAATGCTTCGGCGTGAAGGTCAAGGTCTGTCCTTTAAAGAGAATTCTATACTGCTCATCCTCCACATAGTTTTCCAGCTTCCAATGCTTCTTTCCGGAACCCGGAAACGCATCATCCAGATCGTGAAAAATACGAAAGATCTGCGGCGGCAATGGATGTGTTTCGGATCCCTTTAGCAGAATGCCGTCAAAACGCTTTGCTTTCTTCTTTTTCGGCCTTCTCTTTCTTCCGGCTGCCTTTCCTGTTCTGTCTGTAGAAGACCCTGCATTATTCTGTTCTTCGGTCTTTACCGACTCGTTTTCTCCCATATTCTCCTCGTTTGTAATCGTACATTTGTAATTCATAACCCGACTATTCTATCGACTTCCGCCGCAAATGTCATTGTTTTTTTTATTTTCATGCAATCATCGAAGACTTGCATAATCAAATGTTAACCGATGTATTCGTTCCTCCCGGAGATACTCTGCCACATTTTCCTCGGTTAATCGATATTCCTCTTTTTTGATTGCCTCCAGAATCCGGGTATTGATCCAAGGGCCATAATGAAGGGCATCGTGATAATTGGCCAGATCATCTGTAAACGCACAATTATTAAAACTGTAGAGCCGTATGTTCGGTTCCTCCAGAATCAATTGTGTAGCCAGTTCCTCCGCTTCCAGCATCTTCGGAATAGACGCGGCATCGTTCAGATCCGCCCAAAACGCACTGCTGTACGGCGTGTAGAAATATGCGAACTCGGTCTCCGGATGCTCGGCTGCAAGGGATGTCACATTCTCTTCTATATTCCTGCGAATATTCTCCTGTTCTTCCGCCGTAAGCCATGAAAACGATCCCTGTTCCAACGCGGTTTTATTGTCTGCGTCTTTCGGTGTTTCTGAAGCGGGCGCATTGCTGTGTGTATGTCCGGCAAGCACATATCCCGCTCCGAATTTTTCGCGGTACTGCTCATACCATGCAGCATACTCGTCAAAGCTCTTATGTCCGCCTTTGCGGCCACCTATACGGTCAAATAGCATTGGCAATGTATAATTACATAATACATCTTTATTCAGCACATACCGCGTATCATTCCAGATGTTCCGGTCATAAAGATACCCCGGATAACTTCCAAGGTCGGTCCGCATCAAATCCGGTGCATCCAGCAGCATCGTATAATCAAGACCGCGAATGACCAGTTTCACCTCCGGATGCGTATCCAGTGCCGTCTTTAAATTATCATTGATTTCTTTAAAGGAAGCACCGGAAAACGGCAGCTTAACGGCATGTACAGAAAAAATACGGTCCACATCCGTAGTCTTGAAGTTTTCTGTCATGGACGAGCCGGTCACTATGGCATCATATGTAAAATTCCGTGCGATGCCGTCGTTAAGATACCGTTCCCCTCCATCCATGCGGTAATAAAACTTAGGATTCGGCGCATGATAATGGAAGAACGGGTCAGCCCAGACGATCAATCCCATGCAGACGGCGATCAAAAAAATAAACGTCGCGCCAAAGTACCCTAGCCATCGCCGTGCGACCGATTCCGACACCGGTTTCATTTCCGAATTGTTTTTTTCTGTATGGTTCATTTTCCTCTGCTACTTCCCCCGATATTTGTTCCGTTGGTTTCTTCTTACTGATGATTTTTAGCTGATCCCATTTGCTGGTATTCTTTGTTGACAGTTTTTACTAATGCTTTTGGGGCTGATACCTTTTGCTGATTTTGCCATTGCTTTTTCAGCTGTATTCTTTCCTGTTTTTTTCCGTTTATCAAAATCCGAAATAAAGGAAGGTTGAAACGGCACTTAAAGACAACACATCCCAGAACAGCAGAACTCCTGTCCCCACTGCCGTAGCGGGGGTTAAAGAATAGCGGATCTCGGCTGTATTTCTGCACCGTGTCACAAGATACAATGTGCCACATAGCATAAGCAGCATCATGCCAAGTTCGTACCAAAGATCGATCGCCGCGGTTCCCGTCCAGGATGAAGTCGCCTGCACTATGCCCGGCATCTTTTCATACCATGCCGAAAGGGCTCCCTGTGCCGGCACAAAAGATTTTATTTCCATAAACCGCGCTGTCAGCATACTGAGAAGCGGTGAATGAAAAGCCTCCAGAAATTCCTGATGAAGCTGCAGCTCGGTTTTTTCCGGGCGAAGAAGGAATCCGACCATTCTTTTTAAAATATGTCCGGCCTGATGTACCGATTCCGCGCGAAACAAAAGCCAGGCAAAGGCCACAAAGCTCTGCGTCAAAAGCCATTGTGCCCCTCTCCACAGTTTCTCATAGGGCTTTCGGCAAGCCCGCGTGAGAGCATTGGCGATACCATGCAGCAGTCCCCACAGTACAAATGTCCAGTTTGCACCATGCCAGAGTCCGCTCAGTAAAAACACGATCAGTATGTTCCGATACGTTTGAAGGTTCCCTCCTCGCGAACCGCCCAAAGGGAAGTACACATTCTTCTGCAGAAATCGCGTCAAGGTCCTATGCCAGCGCCGCCAAAATTCCGGAATGGACCGGGCTTTATACGGTGAGTCAAAGTTTTCCGGAAGCCGGATGCCCAAGAGCAAGGAAACACCGGATGCCATGTCGCAGTATGCACTGAAATCGAAATACAGTTCCAGCGCATAGAAAAAAAGCATAAGGAACCATTCCAGAACCGTGGCTTTTTCATCATGCGCATACGTCCAGTTAACCGCGCGACCTAAGACATCGGCCAGAAGGAGCTTTTTAGAAAGCCCCAGGGTAAAGCGAATGAGTCCTTCCCATCGTATCGGCTGCAT
>ONLM01000097.1 GCA_900318695.1 uncultured Eubacteriales bacterium
AGCAAAGGCCTTAGGCTTGCGTTCCATGGTTTCGCAAAGCTTTTCCAGAAAGTCCGGTGCGACTTTTGTGTCATTGTTCAGGAGAAGCGTGTACGGAATGTTTTGATCAAGAGCGTACCGGATGCCGCGATTTACGGCTGCCGGGAAGCCAAGATTCTTTTTATTATCAAGGAGAATATGGCGCTCCGGATTTTCTGCCTGCCAGGAGGCAAGCCAGGAAAGACTTTCGTCTTTGACAGAGCCGTTGTCCACAACAATGGTTACGAAATCGGTGACAGTCTGGCGGTCCAATGCTTCCATGCAGGCCGGAAGAAAATGAAGACCGTTGAAATTTGGAATAACGATTGCGGTGCGAATTGAGTTTGTAGATTGGATTGACATAATGCTATTTTGAAATTGTGCTGGATTCCGAACCCAACAGGGATACGGAAAAGGTAAATGCAAAGGACACAAGAAAGATCAGAGTCGCGCAAACGAGTGCGGAGACAGCGGATTCCGTATGTCCATAGCGGTTAAAAAGAAGTATACCATAGTTCCGGATCGGAAAGTGGAGCAAAAAAAGAAGCATGCTCTGTTTTTTAAAGCGGCATAGGAAGGATCCGGAAAGGATGCGGAGCAGAGGATCGGCTGTGCCGGCCATGCTGCGGGATGCCAGAACATAAAGCATGGAGGCGGCCAGGGGTACATCGACAGCGCGGCGGAAGAGAAACGGAAGTCCCAAAGTAAGATCGGTGAAATTCCGGAGGCCGAACTGCCAGAGGAAAGCAAAGGCATAAAGTGCAAAGGAAAACCGCGAAGACGGGATCGTGCCGCCTTCCTCCATCCGTAAGGCAGTATAGGCACCGATTAGGACATAAAAGATCCGTAGATACGGGCTTCCGTAAACAAGGTCATCCAGTGGAAAGAGGAGGACTGTATGCTGCTCCAGCGCGCCAAAAAGAAGTGTCAGTACAAGAATACAGCCATAGAAAAAGAAAATTCTGGATCCTGCCAGGCTGTGCTGCGTTTTCTGAAAATGCCGATGGTCATGGCACAGAATACGGAGTGCATTCGGCAGCAGAAGAAGGATGATAAAGAAGCAGGACAAGTACCAGCTGACACCGTTCAAGGCATGGCTAAGTGCCATGGTACCGGTGAGAGACTGCAGCATAGTGAGACATCCTGCAAACAATACCGCACTTTCACCGAGTGGTACGGCAAGCCCGGCATGGTAGGACATGATGGAGAGTACGGAATAAGGGAGGGAAAGCAGGAGCCCTAGAAGGTATACGGGATAAATGCGTTTGATATGCATCCAGGCAAAAGAAACATCTACCAAGCGGCGGAAACCGCGGGCTGAAGACGTTTCAAAAGAATGGAGACCTTCCGGCCGGTGAAGAGCTGCATAGCAGATGCCGAAGCCGCTAAGCATAAAAAAGAAGTCTACTGCGAAGGTCGCGTTGTGCAGAGTGTAATTGTAAAGAGCAGACAGAAACGGATTTTCGGTGTCTGCAAGGAATTCGCAATGACTCAGCATGATCAGTAGGATCAGGAGAATACGGATTCCGTCAAGGGCGGGAATATGGTTTAAGGAATGGTTTATCTGGTTCATGGTATATCGGATGAAGAAAGCCCCCTCCGGAGTGCGTACTCTGAGGGGGCTTCCATTTATTACAGTATATTAATCTTCGGATTTGCCTTTTGCGGCTTCATTCTTGGCAGCCTGTGCGGCAGCAGCGGCCTGCTGCTCTGCTGCAGCATTGCCGGCAACGATCAGAGGATCGGTCGGATCGTAGTTCTGATCACGAGGAATGGCCTGATCAATGGCATCCTTTTCTACCGGGCCCTTGTCCCAAGGATCACTGTAGATGGTAACCTGTGTACCCTTCTTGCAGTTATTGTAGATCCATGCACAATCTGCAGCACGAAGTCGTACGCAGCCACCGGAAATGGAATCGTCCATGTAGTTATAGTAGATGGCATCCAGTGTGTGGTTGTCCGGCTTTGAATAGAGCAGAGAGTGGAACAGGAAGTGGCCATAGAATCTGGACAGATACTGTGTATAGCAGTCTGTATGCATGAAATGCCAACGTAACTGTTCGCTGATGCTGAAGTTGCCGAGCGGTGTGTCGGTACCGACCGTAACCATCATGGTCTTAAACGGGATCGTATAGTGGCCGCTGGAATCCTTTGCCAGAACGTAAAGAGAACGGGTTGCCTTATTGACACGGATTGCGTAAGAGCTCTGAAGACCCATGACATTGGTCAGATCCTTAGAAGCAATGCCGTTTTCATCAAAATAGACATTAAAGCCGTCTACTTCATGCCAGCCTTTTACAGCGACACCGTTTTCAAAGTAGTACTGGTTGGAATCGGAATCAAAAGCGGTACCAGTGTAAGGTGTGCCGTCGCCGGACTGATAGATTACACCTTCCGCTGTCTTGACAACGCCGTCATTGGATGCACCGGCCATCGGCTTTTCGGTGCTGCCGAAGAATTGTGAACCCTTCGGAACCAAAGCAAGCTTTAAGGCAACAATGTAACGATCGTCCCCCATGGTACCTACGGACATGCCTTCCGGAGCCCAGTCGGTTAAAGTGCCGTCGTTCAATACCGCTCTGGTATAGAGATCCCCGAGCTTATGTGTGTAGCCCTTGGTACGAATCTGTACAGCCTGTACCAGTCCCTGGTTTGGTGTCTGGTCTTTGGAAGAACCCCATGGACCCCACTTGCCGCCGGCATAGGTGCGGTAGTACCAGCGGCCGACGCCACCCTGCTCAAGCATCAGGCGGTTGAAGCCGTTTGGAGAAAAGGCGAAAGAATCGTTAACGGATGTATAACCGAAGTCCACCATGGTATTTCCTTCATTGTAAAGGAAGTAGGAGGCGAGCGGTACGAGATCCAGTACCGGATCCGGTGACATGCTGTGGGAAGCCGGTACCGTCATATATGGACGGATCGCATCGGTGGTCAGTTCCACTTTCGGAAGCTGGCCGTTGGTAGAAGCAAGACCGGAAGTGTTCTGCGCCGGCAGGGCAGGATTCTGTACCGGTGGCTGCGCCGGCTGCTGCGCGCTTGTGTTGTCCGGCTGCTGTGCGAGCTGTGCGGATTGCTGCGAAGCGGCATCGGAATTCGTGGCATTGGAGCCATCTGCTGTATTTTGTACCGCCGCTGCGGTTGTCTCGTCTGTAATCTGGAATTGCGGAGTCAGGTTATCACCCGGCGTAGCCGCAAGTGCCGTAAGCGGGGATGACATTATGAATGTCAAGGCACCTACGAAAGCAAGCTTATGTCTCAATTTCATCATATAAAAACCCCTCCTGAGATAAAACCTCATTGGATTGAATAAAAATATACTGAATAAGGGTAACACAGGGCGTTTCAAAGTTCTATATAGAATTTCAAAATGTAATGAAACCGTTATCTTTTAGAGAAAAAGTGTAACCGGACTTCATCTTTGTTCTTAAATGGTATATGATAAAATAATCTATGTTCAAATGTAGAGAGAACAAAAGAGGCAATTTATGAACGAAACAGAAAAAATAGACGCAGGACAGACATCTGCGATGGATTTATTAAAAAAAAGCGACCGGACTCCGGCGCAGGAGGTTATCAATGTGACCCGTGCCAGCCTTCCGCCGCTTTCGGAATATACAGCAATGCTTCAGGATATCTGGGACAGTGCATGGCTTACCAATATGGGAAAGTATCATGAAACGTTGCGGGCACAGCTGAAGGATTATCTTTCTGTCGGTGCGGTTCAGCTTTTTGTCAATGGACACAGTGCACTGGAGCTTCTTCTGCAGGCCATGGATCTTCACGGCGAGGTTATTACCACACCGTTTTCCTTTGCCAGCACGACGCATGCGATCGTCCGGAACGGATTAACACCGGTATTCTGTGACATTAACATGAAAGACTATACGCTGGATGTGGATCAGCTCGAGTCAAAGATCACCGAAAAAACATCTGCGATCGTGCCGGTACATGTTTACGGAAACATCTGTGATGTGAAACGTATTCAGGAGATTGCAGACCGGCATCATCTGAAGGTGATTTATGATGCGGCCCATACCTTTGGCGAGAAACTGGACGGTATCGGAGTCGGATGCTTTGGCGATGCTTCCATGTTCAGCTTCCATGCCACGAAAGTTTTTAATTCCATCGAGGGCGGTGCCATTACGACGCGCGGTGAAAGTGCCGAACTTATGGAAAAACTGTATGAGTTGAAGAATTTCGGTATTCTGGGACAGGAAAAGGTTGCCTCCGTAGGCGCTAACGGCAAGATGAATGAATTTGCCGCGGCCATGGGAATCTGCAATCTGCGCCATGTGGACGAATACATTGCGAAGCGAAAGCAGGTATTTGACCGGTATATAGAGCGGCTTCGCGGCACAGAAGGTCTGATTATTCCGGAGATTCCGGACAATGTTACGTCAAACTATGCGTACTTCCCGGTTCGGTTCCATGGCTTCCGCTATCAGCGGGATGAAGTCTTTATGAACCTGAAAAAAGAGAATATCTATGCCCGGAAATATTTTTATCCTTGCATCAATGCGTATGAATGTTATCAGGACCAGTATCGCGCAGAGGATACACCGAATGCGCTGCTGGTATCCAAGGAGATTCTGACTCTTCCGATCTATCCGGATCTTTCTCTCCAGGATGTTGACCGGATCTGTAATATTATCCTTCATGGTGAGGTGTAAAGTATGGAAAAGAGAACGGCTCTAGTTACAGCCATTGGATCATTTTCAGCGGACTGTGTCATTCGCAATTTAAAAGCGAACGGTTTCCGCGTTATCGGTACGGACATTTATGATAAAAACTGGGTTGCCTGTGCACTCGATGTAGATGTGTTCTACAAGGCACCGATGGCCAGTGATGAGGATGCATACATTGCCTTTTTGAAAGAGATCATCGAAAAAGAGCACGTATGCCGTATCCTTCCGCTGATCGATGTGGAAGTGGATGCCTTGAACCGGCATCGCCGTGAAATCGAAAATGCGGATTGTGTAATCTGTATGTCCGGACAGGAAACCATTGAAATTCTCCGGGACAAGGTGGAAGTCAGCCAGCAGGTCGGCGGTGTTCTCAATACGGCTGACGATCCGGATCTCCGCGGGGCGATTCGTGTTATTCCGACCCGCCGGGCATCGGAAATCGATTTTGAGCAGGTGACATATCCGATCGTGCTGAAGCCGGTCAACGGCCGTTCATCCAACGGCCTCTACCGGATCTATCAGGAGGATCAGCTGGGTTTTGCATTTGCCAATATACTGAATCCGGAAAAAATCGATGACGATGCGCTGGAGAGATATATTGTTCAGCCGCTGATCAAGGGCAATGTCATTACCGTTGACGTGGTTCGGGACCGGAAAGGAAATTGCACCGCGGTTGCAAGAGAAGAACTTCTTCGCACACCGAATGGTGCCGGCCTCAGTGTAAAGGTGTTCCGCGATGAACTGCTGGAGAAGGCCTGCCGCAGAATTGCAGAGCGGACCGGCGTACTGGGATGCGTGAATTTCGAATTCATTCGCGGCGAGGGATCCGGCGTGTATTACTTTATCGAGTGTAATCCTCGCTTTTCCGGCGGCATTGCCTTTACGGAGCTCGCGGGTGTCCGCATGGTAAGGGCACACCTTGCCGTTTTTGACGGCGCCGGACTGAGCGGGCTTGCCGAACCGCAGACAGGATATATGACGCGGAAATATCAGGAAATCCGCATGTAGGAGTACTATGACAGCAAAAAACAATGTTCTTCTTGTGATTCCGGCATACAACGAAGCGGAAAATCTTCCGAAGGTTGTGGAAAACATTCGAAGACAGAATTTGAATAAAAATCAGACAGAGCCGCTCGACTATATTATTGTGTCGGACGGCTCTACCGATGGAACCGAGGCGCTTTGCCGCGCAGAGGGGTATCCGTACCTCTCGCTTCCGGTCAATCTGGGACTTGCCGGCTGTTTTCAGGCAGGCATGAAATATGCATATCGTGCAGGATACCGGTATGCAGTCCAGTTTGACGGAGACGGACAGCACCGTGCGGAGGATATACCGGCGCTGCTGAAAACGATGCAGTCCGGTGACTATGACATTGTGTTGGGCTCCCGGTTCATTAATAAGAAGAAGGACGGCTCTATGCGGGCACTCGGATCCCGACTGATCACAGCGGCGATTCGTATGACCACCGGAAAGACCGTGACCGATCCGACATGCGGACTTCGTATGTATAATCGGAAAGCCATAGCCAGTTTTGCCAATGAATTGAATTACGGTCCGGAACCGGATACCATTTCGTTTCTGATCAAGAATGGAGCAAAGCTGGCCGAAACCCCGGTCGTCATCAATGACCGGATGGCCGGAGAATCCTACTTACGGCCATGGAACGCTATACGGTATATGACCCGTATGCTGGTGTCTATTCTTTTGATTCAGAATTTCCGGAAGCGGAAGTGAATTTGTCCCGAAAGGAAAAGGTTTTTGTGGAAAAGAAAGCAACAAAACAGAATATCCGGCGTGATTTCTTCTGGAATGCCGCCGGTTCGCTCGTCTATGCTCTTGCATCGATCATCCTGTCCTTCGTTGTTATCCGACTGGCCGGATCGGAAGAGGGCGGTATTTTCGGTTTTGGCTTTTCAACCCTGGGGCAGCAGATGTTCATCATTGCCTATTTTGGCATCCGGCCGTTCCATATTACGGATCGTGGCATGGAATACCGGTTTCAGGAATATCTTCTCGCCCGGAATCTGACCACGGGACTCGCCGTACTTGGCACGGCACTGTTCCTCGGTGGGATGTATATACTCGGTCGGTACAGCAGTCATAAGGCCTGGATTCTGTTTTTCCTGTGCGGATATAAAATTTTTGACGGGTATGCAGATGTCTATGAGTCGGAACTGCAGCGTATCGGATACTTATACTGCACCGGTCAATCGCTGTTTTTCCGTACGCTTGCTTCTGTATCGGTACTGATTGTGACATTGTGGATGCATGGCGGTCTTGCATTGGCATCCGGACTTGCGGTTATCATGCAGGGCGTCGGCACCTATGTTTTTGCCGTACGCGTACTTCGGAAGCAGAGAAAGGACGCGCCGGTACTTAAGACAGCGGATCTGCAGGAATGTCCGGAACATATCGGAGCACAGGAAAGCGATGCGTCTTTGGAAAGAATGCAGTGCTTTCGAAAGTCCTGTCGGCTCCTGAAAAATACGGCCTTGCTTTTTGTCTCGGTTTTTCTGGATTTTTATGTATTTTCCGCATCCAAATATGCGGTGGATAACCGTATGTCGAGTACTGTTTCCGGCTTCTATAATATTTTGTTTATGCCGGCTTCTTTCATCTATCTTATTGCCAATTTCATGATCCGGCCGACACTTACCACGCTGGCGGATCAGTTTAAAGCAGGCGAACACAGCGCCTTTCGCACCACGATTCGCCGTATGACGGTTCTTGTGGCAGGACTTTCCCTGCTGATCCTTCTTGGCGGAGCCGTGTTCGGAAAGCCTGCATTGTGGATTCTGGAATGGATGCTTGGCGCATCGGCACAGGGAATGCTTCTGAAAAACTACGGAACATTTCTTCTGCTGCTTGCCGGCGGAGGCTTCTATGCTCTCGCCAATGTCTTTTATTATGTGCTCGTAACGATTCGCGGACAGAAGTCGATTTTTGTTTCGTATGGAATTTCCTGTATTGCCGCTGCTTGCCTGGCGGGCCCGTGCATTGGCCGTATGGGGCTGTTTGGCGGCGCACTGTCTTATCTCTGTATGATGGTGCTTCTGCTGCTCTTGTTTGTATTTTTTACCATGCGTCGCATTGATCATCTGCCGTGTGCGCAGGAGGATACTGTTGAAAACCGTTGATGTCATTATCCCGACTTATCATCCGGGACATAAATTTAAAGAAACGCTTCGAATGCTGCGGAGACAGAGCTATCCGATTCGCCGGATCATCCTTATCAACACGGAGGAATCCCTGTTTGATCCTGCGCTTCTCGAAGCGGATTCGGATTCTGCTGTCCAATCGGCGCTTCCGGAGATATCGGTTACTCATATTTCGGCCAAGGATTTTGATCATGGCGCAAGCCGGAATCTGGGAATGCAAAAGTCCGATGCCGAGTATTGCCTGTCGATGACAGACGATGCGATTCCGGCGGATGAACGGATGCTGGAGATGCTGGTATCCGTACTGGAAAAGGATCCTATGGCCGGTGCAGCTTATGCCCGTCAGCTGGCTACAGACGAAAGCTCTCTGGATGAACAGTACAGCCGGAAATTCAATTATCCGGAGCATTCCCGCCGGAAAACCATGGAAGACCTTCCGGCACTTGGTATCAAAACATTTTTTGAATCCAATGTCTGTTGCCTTTATCGAAAGGCGGTCTTTGACCGGCTGGGCGGCTTCATTAACCACACGATTTTTAATGAAGACATGATTTACTGTCATGCCATGCTTACGGCAGGATATGCCAGTGTATATTGTGCAGAGGCCTGCGTGTATCATGCACATAATTACAGTGGACTGCAGCAGCTGCATCGAAATTTTGACCTGGGAATTTCGCAGGCGGACCACCCGGAGGTTTTTTCCGGAATCCGGGCGGAAGGAGAAGGACTCAAAATGGTAAAGGGATGCATCGGTTGGCTCTGCAAGAGCGGAAAGGGCTGGTACATTCCGGCTTATATCTATAAGACGGGAATGAAATATCTTGGGTTCCGCCTGGGAAAAGCCTACCGGAAACTGCCGGCGGGACTGGTGCGCAGGCTGACTATGAACAAGAATTATTTTGTATAAAGAAAGAATGATGGGAAAGCGCAGAGTTTTACATTAGTTAGGAGAAGAGAATGATGACACCATTACTTCGGGTGGTTTTGATCGTGGGTTCTGTCGGAACCATGGCTATCCTTTTACAAAAGATCCGAAAGGCAAAAATCAACATCGAGGATTCCATTTTCTGGATCCTGTTATCGCTGATGTTTGTGGTTTTTGCCCTTTTCCCGGTGGTGCCGGATACGCTGGCGGCCATGTTGGGGATTTATTCCACAGCAAACTTTCTCTTTTTGTTCATGATCTTTATTCTGTTGATGCGGATGTTTTCCATGAGTATGAAGATCAGTGCACTGGAAGAAAAAATCAAGGGACTTGTACAGGAAATCGCGCTTCGGGATGCCGGACTCGGGAAGAATGAAACAGAGCCGGCGAAGGAAGACGGCAGTCCGGAAGCATAAAGTTGTTTTTAGGAGCATGGGAAAGGAAAGATCTGCGGCCCTCGGCCGAAAAACAGAAAGAATATAGGAAACAGGAAGGAAATCTATGGCGGACGCAAAGCAGGAACGTTCATTATTTTGGGATATTATCAAGGGACTCGGCATTATCATGATCGTCTTTGGACATACAGGATTTCCGGGTGGCGGTTTTGTCTATCTCTTCCATCTGGAGCTCTTTTTTCTTGTAACCGGGTATCTTTATAATGAGAAAAAATATGGGGACGATCCGTTTCTGTATTTTGCAAGGCGTTTTGGCGGGAGCTGGCCGCGGTATATGTTTTATGGGGTGCTTCTGGCATTGCTTCATAACTATTGCTTTTCGCATCAGCTTCTCAGCGGGGTACAGGTGCTGTATAAGGCAGAAGATTTCTGGGTATCTGCATTGCACAGTGTCTTTTTTCAAAGTCCGGAGCTTCTTGCCGGACCGATGTGGTTCATGCCGCTCTGGGTCATTGCGGCAACATTCTTCTCCGGTGTGATTTATTGCGGCCGGCGGACGAAGAAGTGGAAACACGTGACGATACCGGTACTCACCGTGGCGGCGGTCTGGCTGGGGCAGTTTCTCGTAGCCCGCGGCATGAGTCTGATGTATCATATCGAGCTCAGTTTTGTGGTTCTGCCGTTTTTTGTTTTGGGATATTATCTTCGTTTGTATGCGAAGAACTTGTGGGAAACGATTCCGGTCATTCCGGCGGTCGGAATACTGCTTGTGACGACAGGACTGCTTTATCAGTGCAATCGCTGGGGGATTTTTTTTGATCTTGCTTCGTTAAACATTAAGGGGCTGTTGTTCTATCCGGTGGTTTTACTGGGTTTTCTCTGGACCTTTTTGCTGGCCATGCTGGTGGAGCGGGTGCCGAAGCTGGACCGTTTTACGGCCTGGATCGGACGGTACAGCTTTGATGTGATGGCACTGCATATGCTGGTATTTAAAGGGCTGGATCTATGCATGCGGAAATGGTATTATCGGGATCCGTCAATGGATATTTCCCGGTATCCTTCGCCCTTTGCTCCGCAATATGGAATTGCCTATACTGTTCTCGGTGTGCTGATTCCGGTTTCGCTTGCGTTCTTTTATGATGTATTGAAAAAGAAAATACAGAAGTGAAAAAAGAAAATAAAGAAGAGAGTGCACGTAAGTGTATCGGATCCTCAATCATTGACTTTGATTCTGGAGCGGTACATGCGTGTACTCTCTTTTCGTTTTGTGATTATTTTCCAATGGCGATGCCTTTTATCAAGTTCACAACGCAACTTTGGAGATCTTTATTTTAGAATCTTCTGGATTTCGGTATCCAGTTTTTTGGCCAGCGCTTCGCTTCCGGCCTCAACGGTCCGGTGGTATACCGCGGCGAGCGGCAAGAGAAGCAGGAATGTCGTAGTGGCCGCGGCCATAAAAATCTTACTGTAGGAAAGTTTCAATGCAAAATAAATAAAGAAGGACAGGGTATAGGTACAAAGCAGCGGCCAGTGGATCATATAGATCGAAAAATTGAGTGGTGCCAGCCGACGGAACGGTGCCTGAGAAAAAATGGTCTTTATCCATTGCGATTTTGCGCTGAACAGCAGGAAACTGAATCCGAAGGCAACGCACCAGTAGTTATTCCAGATAAAATACGGAAAAAGTTCTGGTACGTGATGGTGCATGAAACTGGCTACGGTATTCTGCAGTCCGCCGGATTCGAGCCAGATCGGAAGGAGAGCAAGCAGAAACCATACCAGTTCGGAAAACCGTTTTTGCTTTATCATCCACTGTTCCATGCGATCGAGATAGACACCTAAAAAAGCTACGACAAGATGAAAATTATTGTCATGTGCCGTTCGGAGCAGTGCGACAAGACATGCAGCAAAAATCAGAATCTCATAGAGTGTACACGGCGAGACCGGAAAGGATTTCCGCACGGGTGCATCGGCGCCTTCTGCAGAGGCTTCCCTGATCCGGTTTCCGATGTAGCGATACAGGAAAATGAGTATGGTTCCGCCATACATATAACGCATCATCCAGAGCGGTCCGTTGAGATCACCATTTAAAAGAAGTGTGGAAGAAAACAGGGTCCACAGTCCGGGAGGGGATGTATAATAGCCGCGAAGCCAGCTGTTCTGCAGGGCGACACTTGCTTCATAATTCCGGAAGCCTGCACGGTAATACAGTACAAAACACAACAGATTTATGAAAAAAATCGGAATCACAAAACGAACATAGCGGCTGATGCATGCATAGAGCAGATCCTGCAGTGTGCGAATGGATTTCTTTGATGCAAGGTAGCCTGAGATCATAAAGAAAATAAAAAGGGCAAGGGCGGAATCGGAAAGAAGGGTGAACGGCGGAAAAAACAGCCGCAGCAGCTTCGGATGAAAATCCGCCGGCGGGACATCCCGCAAGGTCCAGAATATTCCGGTGAAATGTGTCCAGAAGATGATGAGACAGGCAAAAAATTTTATTGTATCCAGATAATAGAGCCGCGGTTTTCGACCCGCGCCGGTTTGTATATTCGTATCAGACATAAATACCTCCGTGCTCTACTCTACAGGAAATTCAGAAGCGAAGCAAGTTGTCCTTTCTGTTAAGAATACATGGACTAAGGCCCTTTTATTATTGTAAAATGAAATGATATGAGTGACAAAAGTATTTGCCACTCACTTATGATGCGCGCGGCACGTACCCATTTGTGTGTAATGCGTATCATTCATGTTAGATAAGTTTAAATTTAGGGGGGCTTACATGCTAACATACTTTGCAGGCCTTGCAGGAACCGAAGATGCGTTTCTCATGCATTGGCTGTTGTGGTTGTCCGTCGCTTTACTGGTGATTCTGGGCGCAGCCATATGGATGTTTTTACGTAAACAGCTTCGGCTGCATCAGGTCTTTTTTGTCATTGTGCTTTGGATGGGGATTCTTTACAATATTGTTCTGCCGCCGCTCAGTGCGCCGGACGAAGTGATTCATTTTGCCGGAGCGTATGAGGTTTCCAGCAAGCTTCTGAGCCTCCCGGTTATGGATGAAGAGAAAAATCCGATTATTCGTGCCGAAGATGAATTTATTGTCAACTGGCCGGGGGATCTTGATCCGACGAAGGCAACGGTTCTGGGAATGAAAATGGACCGGGATGTTTACCGCGCGATTCACGAAAAAGGGCTGCTGCATCCGACCGAAAGCGGCACCGGCATTACACTGCAGCACCCGGTGCTGACATCGGAGATTTCCTATCTGCTTCCGGGATTTGGTTTTGCCATTGCAAGAAAGCTGAATTTATCCGTTTTTGGACTCCTGTTCCTGGGACGTTTCATGAATCTTCTGCTGTTCTCGATTCTGGGAAGTCTGAGTATTCGTCGGACGCCGGTGGCGAAAGAAGCCTTTTTTGCCGTGGCACTGTTTCCGATGACGCTCGAAATGGCCGGATCGCTGTCCTATGATGCATTTATTCTTTCCGTGAGCTTTTTCACTACGGCAACGATTCTGGATCTCAGTTTCCGGGAAACGCCGATCGGTCTCCGCGATGTGATCGAAATGGCGATTCTTGCCATTCTTCTGTCACCGTGTAAAATGATCTATGCGATTCTTTTTGCACTGTGTCTGATGATTCCGGTCCGCCGGTGGCGCAGTCCGTGGCAGTATGCCGGCAGCGTTCTTCTGATTGGCAGCGTGATTGTCGGTTCGATTCTTTTTGTGAACTTTAAAGAATTGTTCCGCTACATCAATGCGGCGGGAACCACGATCGCACCGGAGCTTACATCGGAGGGCGCCGTTGCAACCGTAAAGCTTCATGATCTTTCGGAATTCATAAAAGAACCGGTGCTTTTGTATCGGGTTGTACGAAATACACTCTTTATTCTGGGGGGAGAATATTTAGGAACGACGGTCGGTATGTGGCTTGGACACATGGATCATGGCCTGGTTCTCCGAAGCTCGGAAATTGCCTGGTTCTGGATCCTTCTTCTCATTGCAGCGGTTCCGGGACACCATGATGAACAGGACATCCGCTTTTCACGGAGAGTGATCCTGCTTCTTACCGGCGTACTTTTGTTCCTGGTGATTCTTTTCAGTATGCTGCTTGCGTATACACCGGCGGATACCTGGTATATTCTAGGTGTGCAGGGACGATACTTCCTGCCGTTCCTTCCGGCACTGCTCATTGCCTTGCGAGTCAACCGGCTACCGATGATGCTGAGTGAAGGCATCATTACGACGTTTCGCGGCCGGCATCGCGGGATTCCGATGATCAAGCGGATCTGCATCCGGATTCCGGAGTGTGCCCTTGTTGTAATGCTGACATTAAATGCCAATATTCTCATCCGCATATTCTTTATTATTGTGCGGCGGGTGTGAGTTCATTGGTTTCGTGCGGCCTCGGGCGGAAGCAATGCTATTCCGTTGAGACATGTACATATCTTATGCTATAATGTGTTAATTATGAAAAATCTTTTAGACTTAATTCGCAATATGATCGCCAGAAGGCGAATGATTTTTGACCTTGCGAAATCGGATTTTCGCAAGCGTTTTGTAGGTTCTTATTTTGGTATTGTCTGGATGTTCATCCAGCCCCTTGTTACCGTAGTGATCTATGCTTTTATCTTTGGTCCCTACGGCTTCAAATCGGCGCCGCCGGTTCCGGATACAAGCTATGTGATCTGGCTGATTCCGGGTCTCGTACCATGGTTTTTCTTTTCGGAAGCCTTGAACATGCAGACCGGTATCCTGCAGGAGTACAGCTATCTTGTGAAAAAGGTGGTTTTTCCGGTGGAGCTCCTGCCGATCATTAAGCTGGCAAGCTGCTTTTTTGTACATCTTTGTTTCATTGCCATTATGATTCTGGCTTATTTCATTGACGGCCGTTTTCCGATGATTTCATGGCTTCAGATTCTGTATTACAGTTTTGCGGCATCGGTTCTGGCACTGGGACTGGGATATCTTACCAGCGCGATCAACGTGTTCTTTAAGGATATGCAGCAGATTGTAGGTATCCTTCTGCAGTTTGGTATCTGGATGTGCCCGATCATGTATGATGAAACACTTTTCACATCTCGTGCACCATGGGTTGGTACGGTGCTGAAGCTGAACCCGTTTTATTACATTGTGGCGGGATACCGCGACAGCATGCTGACCGGGGATCCGTTCTGGATCCGCCGTGGACTCAGCTGCTATTTTTGGGTGGTATGCCTGTTGATTTTTTTCGTCGGATTGGGATTTTTCAAGAAACTCCGTCCGCATTTTTCCGATGTGCTGTAAAGGCATACTTTTTTGACAAGCTCCGCAAAGAGCAGATAATTTGGAGGTTTTGATGTTTCGCACCATAAAAGCAGTAGCTATCATTATTCGTTTTCTGATTTTTAGTACGCTTTTTCATAAAAAGGAGATTGAAAAGATACAGGATGACAGGGCGAGAGCGATGAAAGCTTTGCCTTACGTACAGCAGGTATTTCAGCAGATCCTGCAGGCAGCCGGTGTTACCTATGAGGTAGAAGGTCTGGAAAATCTGCCGGATGAGGAAGCGGTAATGATCGTGGGAAATCATCGTTCCTTTTTCGATGTGGTAATCGGATATTGTCTTGTGAAGGCACCGACCGGTTTCGTTGCGAAGACCGAGCTGCAAAAGGTTCCAATGCTTGCCAAATGGATGAATTATCTGGGATGTCTGTTCATTGACCGGGACAATCTGAAGCAATCGTTAAAGGTTATCATTAGCGCGATCAAGATGGTCAAGGAAGGCCATTCCATCTGGATTTATCCGGAGGGAACCCGCTCAGAAGGGGAAGAGGAGGCCGACCTGCTCCCGTTTAAGGAAGGTTCTTTTAAAATCGCAGAGAAAACAGGCTGCCGCATTGTGCCGGTTGCCATGATTCATACCAGAGAAATCCTGGAAGCCCACTTTCCTAAG
>ONLM01000206.1 GCA_900318695.1 uncultured Eubacteriales bacterium
CCTACCAGACTGCCGGCAATATCCAGACACCGCTTCGCAAGAGCGGCCCACGGGGAGGCACTGCCAAGGCTCGTAGTCAGAACCACATAATCACCGATCTGCTCCACATCCTTGATTCGCGTATCTGCGTCTACAATACGGGACATCTTGGTATGTACGGTAATGCCCATCTTGATGACCTGATCCACCAGCTCCGATGGCATATCGGTACGATACGGAATATCAAAGAAAACCTCATCGACCCAATGCGTCTTAAGGTAGGAAACCATACTGCTGCGGTCTGCCACGATCTGTACACCGTTGATTCGCTGACCGATCCGCTTCTGGTCAATCAAGACAATACCGGAAAAACGGTACATGTCGTAATTCTTCTGCACCAGACTATTTATAACTTCCTGCAGATTGGATGCTACCGTTACGATCAGGAGCGAATTACCACGTTGCCGCTTCATCTCCTTGCGGATATGCTCCTTCCATTGCAATCTGGTCACATAACTGCTGAGTGCATACGTAAAAGACGTATAGAAAAAGCATAAACGGGATACGTCTGTACCGGAATGTACAATAAACAGGTACAATGCAATTTCCATAAATACTAAGGTTACATGCATGATGGTGAAACGTATCTCCGCAATGTGATCCCTCTTTAACACATTGTGAAAGGTTTCAAAGGCTGCGGATACGGCAATCTCAATGAAAAAGAACGCCACCATGATGTTAATGTAGACAACATTTCTGAAGTCAATCATCCGCCCCTGCCGCAGATAATAGCCAAGTATAAAAGAAATTTCCAAGCATAAGAAATCTATGATTATGAAATCTAGATGCTTGACCCATCCTCGTCTTTTGCGATTATACATATAGCACCTCTATTCTGACTCTATCCTCATAGGTATAGTGCAAATTTTACTGATTTCCCCTATGCAACTGAAGAGGTGGCGAGGTGTGGTGGCACAATTAAATTTATTTATTTTTCATATATTCTGTTGATTTTCGGCCTAATTTTTTAACATTTGTATCAACTATTTCTTTTCACGCACACAACTCTTGTGCAACTCTTATAATTTTTATGTGTTTTCCACAGATCCCATGCAAATTTAACAATTCACCACGTTACAATCTGCACGTATACTATTTTTGATTTTTCTAAACCGACCCCAAGAATTTCCAATCCTATATTTAGCCATAAAAAACCGACCTCCAATCGGTCGACTTTTCATCAACCAATTGGGGGTCGGTTCCATACCGGTGTGCAATCTACGGGGTAAGGAAATTCCTCTAAAGCAAGTCTCACTTGTGTGTGGAACATTCATCTCCATGAATCGCCCGGGTGAACTTTCTGGTGATCAGCTGCGGTCTCGTGATGGCCCCGCCGACAACTACACTGTAGCAGCCCAGTTCAATCACTCTTCTGGCCTTTTCCGGTGTATCAATGTTTCCTTCGGCAATCACCGGATGATTTGCCTTTGATAA
The DNA here is from genome assembly GCA_900318695.1 of uncultured Eubacteriales bacterium. GTDB lineage: Bacteria > Bacillota > Clostridia > Lachnospirales > Lachnospiraceae > Oribacterium. The sequence goes on from ONLM01000206.1 coordinate 1,474, forward strand.
TATATCCCGGATGATTTTAAAATCATCCGCTTCAATCCGATCATTTGCGCTATAGGAAGTATACCCGACCATGGTCACGCCAATGAAATCAAACCCCAGCGCATCTGCATACAGTGCCTCTTCTACCGTAGAACAATCCGCCATGAGTTTTTGCTCCGGATATTTCTCCTTCACTTCCCGAAAAAACGTAGTCAGATCTTTTCCTCCCGGGCGTGTACGCTTGGTTGCATCAAGGGCAATGATTTCCGGCCGGATTTCCATCAACGCATCCATCTCCTTCATCGTCGGCGTGATATACACCTCCGAATCCGGATACACTGCCTTGATTATGCCAATGATTGGCAGATCCACATTATTTCTTATCTCCTGAATATCCTCTACCGTATTGGCCCGAATGCCACATGCCCCGCCTTCTTTTGCGGCTCTCGCCATGCGCCCCATTATGAAGGATGAATGAAGCGGCTCATCTTCCAGCGCCTGACAAGAAACCACCAGCTGCTTCTTGATCCCGTCAAGCTTGTTACTCATATCTTTCCCTCCCTATACGCCAACGCATACATTCTTTCCTGAAATTTCTTTCCTGTGCACATTCTCCAGATGTGCCTTCCTGTATGCTTATACTGCATTCTTTTACCCATAACTATATATCGTTTTTATCCTGCACATTCAATGCTACCGCTCATTACAGATATTACTTTCATGTTCCGGCTATTCAAAACGACTCTTCTGAAACTTCTTTCACATATTCATAGATCTGTTCCGAAACTGTTTTATGAGCCGCTTCCCCCGGATGAAAGCAAACACCATTCAACTCTCCCGGGTTCTCGATTTTGACAAAATCCGCGGGAATCCCGCTTTCCCTCAACTCACTGACCAGTTTTTCTATACATTCTGTAAGACTCTTTTCCATAATACCATACACCACAACGATCCTTGCCGCATGAATCGATTCATACACTGTCTGCAAAAAATCCCTATACGCTTTTGCGAACTTGTTCTCCCGTTCCGGAATGCCGCGAATGTAGCTTGCATCATTGGTTCCCAGATTGCAAATCACCATGCTGTATTCCTTATGATCAAAGTTTCCTTGCCGCAACGCCCTGTCAAAAAGCGCCGGCATCAGGTCTTCTGTTAACGGGCCTTCCTCTCCTTCATCGACATAACGGGAAATAATACCATCTCCACTGCTGCATAATGTATCGTAATCCGCATCCAGCTTCTGCGCCAAAAGATACGGATAGGCCTTCATGAA
>ONLM01000156.1 GCA_900318695.1 uncultured Eubacteriales bacterium
AGTTTACGAGACTCACATACTTTACTCCCAGATATTTTGCAAAATCGTGTTCAAACTGATCCGCATATCGACCATAGGTAAGCCAGAACTCCAGCGCACTGTCTACGAGATTGACCATTTCTTCTTCATCAAATACACGAGAAGCATACGGAATGCGGTCGCCGTCATGATACGGAGCCTTTTGCGGCTCCACTTTATAGGTTTTTGCATATGCTGAAACAAGATCAAGAATTTCCTGTCTTGCTTCCTGCTCTGTTTTTGCCATCTTTCCTGCTTTCTATCTAATTTCCCGCATACTACGCGGCGGGAAATATCAATCTTTTTTGTTTATGATTTTTTCCTATTGTTATTGCCTAGGAATCTCCCATTGCTTTTATGGAACCGGGATACTGTAACACATTCTTCCGGAAAATGGTTGAATATTTTCTTATAATTTCATGCCAAATGCGGATTCAACGAAGAAACTCCAGAATTTGCTTTTCAGTAAAAGCCAGCATATCTTCCTTTTCCGCAAATGCATGGTACCAAAGAACCGTTTCACGAACCGCTTCGTCAACGTGCCAGCGCGGTTTCCACCCAAATACCTGCTTCACCTTTGTCGTATCAAGTTTCAGATAATTCGCTTCATGCGGTGCATTGGCTTCTGCCTCTGTGTGCCAGCATGCACCTTCTCCCCAGTTCGCTACAAACCGGTCAGCAAGCTCTCCGGTCGTTATGGCATCGCATTCATCCGGCCCCACATTGTAGCAGCCCTGTGTATTTTTCTCTAACGTCTGCTGCATGGCTATGGTCAAATACACATAAAGCGGCTCCAAAACATGCTGATACGGCCGGGTGGAATACGGATTTCTGACATGAATCATCCGTCCATCCATGGTGTCCCGCACACAATCCGGAATGATCCGATCCTTTGCAAAATCTCCGCCGCCAATAACATTACCCGCTCTTGCAGTAGAAATAGACGGCACAAATTCTTTCTCTGATGATGCCGAAAAGAATGACTTCTGATAGCTGTGTGTCACCAGCTCCGAGCAGGACTTGGAATTAGAATACGGATCAAAGCCGTCCAGCTTTTCTTCCTCCCGGAAGGCGTGGTTCTCAAGTTCCGGATTTTCATATACCTTGTCTGTCGTCACATTCAATATAGAACGGACCGGCTGCGCGGAAGAATGATTATAAATACGGATTGCCTCGAGAAGATTTACGGTGCCCATAACATTGGTTTCATACGTTTCCCTTGGGAATTCATAGCTCGTACGTACAATCGGCTGCGCTGCAAGATGGAAAACCACATCCGGCTTCACCTGATTCACATAAGCCTGAAGGTGCACATAATCCCGCACATCACCGATTTCAGACTGCATACGTTTTTCAAGCCCCAGAAGTGTAAAGAGAGCCGGTTCTGTAGGCGGCTGCAATGAATATCCGCTGACCTCTGCCCCCATCATAAGCAGCATCTGACTAAGCCAGCTTCCCTTGAATCCGGTGTGTCCGGTGATCAGGACACGCTTTCCTTTATAAAAACTCTGAAGTGTTTCAAATGTATTCATACTTCACCTTTTCTTTTTTTTCTGTCTTACCATCTTTTCCAAGGTGCTTTTCCGGAGAACCAGAGTTCTTCCAGAAGTTTCTTTTCACGCTGTGTATCCATACACTGCCAGAATCCCGGATGATAGAAACTCATCAGCTCTCCATCGGATGCAAGCTGATGCATCGGTCCCTGTTCCAGCACGGTACTGTCATCCTGAAGATAACGAAATACTTCCGGATTGAATACCATGAAACCACCGTTAATGATGGCTCCATCTTCCGATTCCTTCTCACGGAAACTCCGGATTTGGTTATTTTCATCGATATCCAGAACCCCCTTCTGCTGTGCCAGAGAAACCGTAGTGATCGTTGCAATTTTTCCATGTTTCTTATGGAATTTTACCAATGCATCCAGATCCACATCGCATACACCGTCACCATACGTAAGCATAAACGGCTCATTGCCCACATATTGCTGCACGCGCTTTACACGGCCACCGGTCATGGTATTAAGACCGGTATCCACAATGGTCACCTTCCACGGCTCATTGTTATTGTTATGCACTTCAATTTCATTGTTGCTGAGATCAAAAGTCACATCACTGTTGTGTAAGAAATAATTTGCAAAATATTCTTTAATGACATACTGCTTGTATCCGGCCAAAATAATAAATTCATTATATCCATAACTTGAGTAATACTTCATGATATGCCAGAGAATCGGCATTTCCCCGACTTCAATCATTGGCTTTGGCTTTAAATGGGACTCTTCTGATATCCGTGTTCCAAAGCCACCCGCTAAAATAAGTACCTTCATAATAATCTCCTTTTAATACTCCGGCTTCCTTCAGGAACGCGGGGCATATACATTCAGCTGATTCTCCCGGAGAATGTCCAATGCATTCCGTACCCGGTTCGGACCATGATGATATTCAAAGAGCTGATTCAGCTCCTCATCGCTTTTGTTGTCATATTGCAGTGCCGTCTCACGCATTTCACGAAAGATCTGCTTCCGGAACGGCATCACAAGCAATTCACGCCTATTAGTATAGACACTGCCAAACGCAAAGGTCAATAAAACGATCAGACAGACCGCCACAACATAAGACTCCGCCAGTGTCACGCGACTTCTGCGGCGTTTACGGGAACCGACTCGAAGAGATCGTTCTTTTTCCCGTTCCTCACAATAATGACGCTGCCAGTCTGAAAGCAGTTTTGCAAAGACAAGCAGCATACCGAGCAGCCCCGGCAAATACTGGAGACTATACCGGCTCTGCCATGCATAGATTTCATTCAGAAAAGCATATCGTGACAGAAAAACCAGTACGTGGCTTCCTGCCCCGCTGATCATAAGTAATAGTGGCATCAGTGTATGCCGGTACAGATGCTTCTTAAAATATAAGAAAAGAGCCATTCCATAGAGAAGAATTACTACCGCTCCCAAAAAATAAATTGTCCGGTAACGGATCCCCATTTTCAGAAAATCATCCAGTACGGCACCGGAAACGAGTTCCGAAGCGAAACCATTCAGAATGAAAGGAACGGAAAAACCGATCTGTTTTGTAAGCACATCCAAAATACCGGCCGACTCTACAAAGTCATGTTCATATACGGCTTTGCTGCTGCTCCAAAAATAAAGGAGCATCGGAACCAGAGCCGACAGGGCGAGATACGGAAGCATGTTCTGATCGATATTCCGTTTTCGGATTCCCAAAAGATACATATATGCCACGAGCAGTGTCATGCAATACTGCACTATATACGGTCCGGCCACAAGAAGGCTTAAAGCCGGCAGAACAAAAAGCTTCCCCAGATCCCCCGGCCGGCCTGTTCCGGTGAAACAGCGTTCCATCACGAGATACGTGTAAAAAAACAATCCATACGACAGAAAATGCGGATATCCGGAACCGTTAATCAGAAGCTCCCACTTGCTCAGATTAAACATAACAAGAAAGAGCACGGTCATGCCCAGGAAGCCGATCTGTTCTCTGACAAGATATTGAGACAGCACGAAAGCAGTCAGCAAAAATCCCAAAATACCGACAACACGGTCAAAGGTTACCGAATAGGAAAAAAAGGAAACATTAACAGCCCGCAGCAAATACGTTACCGGCATACGTGTCAGAATATCCGGTACCAGCATGTCGCGAAATCCGTTTCCATTCGGAAGATAACTGTTCACAAGACGGATGTAGTCCGTATAGATCACATCCTCGGATGCATTCATAATATAGAAGAAATAGAACAGGCTTCCCAGCACCGGCAGCAAAAAAGCATAGAGCATGCGCATCCGGCGTATGTTCCGGGCTTTTTCATTCTTGTTTTGTTCTACCATAGCGGCCTCCTGTTTCTACTCTGCACGTCTGCTTTGTAAGCACTATCCGGCAAAAAACTGATCGTTTACATTAATGTAACCGCGTGTCGCCTCCGACTCGAAAAGTATCACGCAGTTTTCACTGTTAATATTCTTCGGAAGATCCTGCAAATCCTGCACGAAATGAATTCTGGTTCCCTGTCCTGTTTTTTCAGGATCAAAAGGTTTGAAGAAATACTCTGCATAAAAATCTGTCATTTTATATGTATTGTAAAAGATGTATACCTGCCGTTTGCCAAGCATCTCTCTGCCATACCGTCCTATAGTCTGGTCCGCAAGGGAATTCATACGGTCCAGATCGGTCCAGAAGTATACATTCTCCAGCTTGCTCCGATAATATTTTTCTACCGGAAGCTTTGTAACGGCAAAAACAGAAAACAGGAGCACAAACACAAGATATGGCGTGTACTTCCGAAAAATCCGCCGGCTTTCCTCTGTTTTACAGCCTTTTTTATGCTCTTCCATATCACGAAGCTCTCCGGCCATAAATCCGAGGAACAGCAACGCAGCGGTATAGCTTACATAAATCCAGCGCATTTCCAGTCGTACTGTGATGGAGCTTGCTCCAATGCAGAGACCGATGAACATGATAAACAGGAGATTGATGCCCCAGAACCGGCGATCCATACGGAAGTTCTGCCGACAGACAGAAAAATACAGCACCGTCATGAGCACACAGAGTACCGCACCGATCATTACAAGAAGGATCATCCATACCGGGCATTCCAGAATATTAACACCGGACAGGTACGCCGGACCTGCATTCATGCCGAAGATATAGGCAACCTGCTGGAAAGCATAACCGATGGACTGCAGTAAGGAAAAGGTGTCGGTAACTTCCGTTCCGGCAGTACCGGCCGGCATTGCCTGCCCTGCAACCATGACACGGGCCGCAAAAAACACACCAAGTTCTAACAGCGGCAGTATCATTTTGGCTAGAAGCGCTTTGCGGCTTTTTTGCACCGGTTTACTGAAAAGCGCAAGATAGAACAATGGTGTCAGCGCTATGAAACGTTCATGTGTGAAAATCAGAAGGAAAAAGAAAAAACAGGCGCCAAGGTAGTTACAGTCTTCCGGAGACTGATCCTTCAGGAATTGCTGCCTCCGGCCCCGGCCGGGACCATTGGCCACCGTCTTTGGCGTATTCAGACTGTCGTCAATATATTCAAACAAAAACCAGAGAATCGAAATCGCAAAAAGCAGCGCCATAGACTCCATCAGACCTAATACCTGTCCGATCTGATAGTATGCCAGATGAGAGATCAGAAAAAGGGACGGGATTGCGATGGAAATTCCCTGATGGCCGCGTGTGAGACGCAGTCCAAAGAGATAGAGAACCCAGGCGATTCCCACATTCAGCCCAGTATTGAACAGTGAATACCAGTTCACATGATATCCGATCATCTTAAACCATAAATAGCTTACCGCCCAGTAGACCGGACGAAAGTTCGCCTTGGTGTGTTCTGGAAATGTAAACTTCAGAAAACTATCTTCGCCATAGTAGGACCAAAGATACAGATCGTCCGCATAAAGTGCGCGAATCGAAATATAACGGTTCACATAAAATCCAATGGTAGTCAACAGTACGGCTGCTGCCATGAACCAGAAAAGTTTCCTGTCTTTCCATTTGATCAAGAGGTTTTTCATTATGATTCTGTTATTTTCCTTTCGCTTACTCATTTGAAATTTTTCCGGGACATGCTGCACCGGGCTCACCGGGTGTATGCATTCGCAGCTTTTTTATAAAAATGCATGAGAAGTGCCGCCATCGGCCGGCTGTGAAGCTTCTCAAACATTTCCCGTTCTTCCTTTTCCCGGTTATGGTTTTCTATATTCCGCATGGTCTCCGCGCCCTGATGCACACGATATGCCATAAGCGGCTTTTCAATACAGATAAACCGGCCCGGTGCTTTCGCAAGACCGACCAGTGTCTCCCAGTCGATTACAAATTTATAATCGTTCCGGAACAGTGGCGACGGGCAGAACTCCCGGTTATAGGTACAGGTCGGACAACCAATACCGTTTCCCCATTTAAGCGCACTGAGTTTTACCGCACTGCGATCGGCATGCCGATGATTCCGGAGACGAAGCCGCAGCAGACGTTTTACCGCCTCCGCACTGCCCGGAATGGTATTTCCTTCTGCATCGATCGTATCATAGCGACAGCAGAATACCGACAGATCCGGATATTTCCGGTATGCCTCCAGAAGCTCTTTTGTGTAATCCGGAAAATATTGATCATCCTGATGCGCAATCGTTACCAGCGGAGCCAGCTTTGATGCCTCTTCATATGCAAAATTCCAGTCATTTTTCAATCCATGCTCTCCGCTTCGCACATAAACCGGTACGGAAAAGCGAGCCGAACATTTGGTAATGAATGAATTGGGTGTCGAAGTGCAGATAATGATTTTCGACTCCACGCTCTGCTGTTTCAGAGAATACAGCAGTTTAGGCAAATACGGTGACATGCCATAGGCAGCCACCGCAAAAATGTGTTTGTATTGTTTTTGTTCTACCATAAGGGTTCTGCATTGCAGGGCAATGCTCCTTTTTTGAATGGTCCCGGAGACATAGTATGCCTCCGGGATGTTTTTATCGAATGACGTCTGTATTAAAATCTTTTTCGATCTTTGCCCATGCGCCATCCGGTGAATAGTTCCGATTAATGAAATCAACCGCATTATGACTCATATTTCGTACGGAAATGATGTCGTTGTAAAGTGATACAACACGATCGGCAAAAGCCTTCGGATCGTCTTCGATGATCAGCGCTGACTCGGCATTCGGAATACCTTCGGCACCGCAGGACGTAGTAATTACCGCAGCTCCTGCGTGAAGCGCCTCTACAACCTTACCCTTAACGCCAGCACCATAGCGAAGCGGTACAACAACCAGACGGTTTTCACGATACAGCTCATCCAGTTTCTCGCTGGATACAAATCCGAGAACATTGACATCCGGACGTTCATTCAAAGCCAGAACTTCCTCATCTGCCTTGGAACCCGCAACATTGAGAACAATATCCGGAATACGCTCACGAATGGATGGAAGAATTTCATTGACAAACCAGAGCAATCCATCCTTGTTAGGCGGATGGCCGAAGCCTCCGACAAAGAGAAGGCCCTGATGCTTTTCATAGTTCTCATCCAAGATTGCCGGTGTATCGTAAACATAGGCTGTAATGCCCTTGCAGTTAATGGATGGATCCTCTTTATGAACGATCTCCGCTTCCACTTCCGAAGGATAATAGCTGGCATCCGCTTTACGCATAACACCATACTCTACATTGTGCCAGTACTCCGCTTCTTCACGAATGTTTTCGTCACCATTGATCTCATACTCACGCATAAGACGAAGAGAATGAAGGTCATGTCCGAAGTACAGAATCTTCATCTTGGTATTCTCGCGGATATAGTCAATATAGCGGGCCGCAATATGCGGACGGTTCAGATAAGCCACATTGATGAAATTCTTGTTCTTGTCGATCCACTCCCAGATAGAGGCCTGCATCTTCGGTCCGTAAAGAACTTCGATTCCCAGCTGCTCAAGCTCGGTGGTATACGGCTCTTCGTGTGCAAAATTGTCGCCAAGGAACTTGACGCGATATCCCTTCTTCAGGAAAAGCTGCATATACTGGTAATCCAGCTTGGAACCGGCATCCTTGTCCCAGGTCGGAACATAATGATCCACCACCAGAACATAGCGGCTGTTCTGACCACGCTCTCTAGCCTTAAACGGATTCGGATTACCGTTGTTTTCGCTCTGCTGCTTCAGTTCTTCTTTCCATTTTTCCTTGAACTTTTCCTGATTCACAACCTGATAGTGTTTCAGACCGGAGGTATCGCTCGTATCGGTACCATTGGAAATGCCCTCAAAGTGAATAACCACGGACTTCGGCTGGAATACGACCTTCTTGCCATGCTTTCGTACTTCAAAGGCAAGGTCCGTATCTTCATAATACGCCGGTGCAAAGGTCTCGTCGAAACCGCCGATTTCTTTCCAGAGTTCCGTACGAATCATAATAGCGGCACCGGAAATATAATCGACTTCCTTTACATAATTGTACTCCGGATCCTCCGGGTCCTGCAAACGGCCATAATTCCATCCGGAACCGTCGGACCAAATAATTCCGCCGGCTTCCTGCAAACGGCCATCCGGATAAATGAGTTTGGAACCAACCATACCAATGCTGTCATCGCGGTTCATAAGTTCCACCAAAGACTCCAGCCAGCCATCCGTTACCTTGGTATCATTGTTCAGGAAGAATATAAACTGTCCGCGGGCAATGGCTGCTGCCTGATTACAGTTTTTCAAAAATCCCATATTCTCCTTGTTCCGGGCAATCACAAGATTATCGGCATACATGCCTAACTCACGTGTTGCATCGGTGGAAACATCATCGGCAATGATGACTTCATACGGTGTCTTTTCAAAATCCGTATGCTCCTGGATTGACAGAAGGCACTGATATGTGTAGCCCACCTGGTTGTAACAAGGAATAACAATACTAACCAGCGGCGAATCGGTCTTCGGGAAAGCAACTTTGCCATTCTGGAGATATGCATCCCCCAGCGCAAAATCGCCATGAATCCGGTTGCGTCCGCTCTCGGTCATATACATTGGAAGCATCTTTACCGGATGCTTGATCGTCTGTCCTACATAATGCAGCATTTTCCGACGACGGCTTCCTACCGGGAAGTGTGCTGTATATTTATTGTTAATACGTTCCTTCACCTTGGCCGGGATGCTCTGGTTCGCCTTATAGTACTCCATATCCCGCTGAAGATTTGCAATATCCCGCTCGTGAATCTTGATCACATTTGTCAGGTTTGTAACATGTACCGCCGTAAGACGGTTGATCTCCCGCTCCTTGTGCAGGGTGACATCCCGTTCCTTGACCTGACGTTTCAATTCGGTAATGTATTCTCTTGCATCCTTAAGCTGTTTCTCAAGGTCCTCGAAATGCTCCACCGTAAGTTTCTTTGCATTCCATGCGCTGATGTTGCTCTCGGCCCCATCACCATGAATATCATTCTGGAATGCATCTTCCTTTTCCTGCATCCGATCCATCTCCTCTTTATCAAATCCAAAATTCCGGAGGAACGAATAAAGATCCTCACAGGCAAGGCGCTCCTTGTATCCCAGATACCAGTAATACAGAATCCGGTACTGCAGGAATCGCACTTCCACATCCTCATGAAGCACCCATTCACAGTCGAGTACGGTCGGTACGCCATTCTCCATGATGATATTATCAAACAGGCAGTCAATATTGGCCGGATTGACCGTTCCTTCACGGGCGCCAATGACAAGATCCAGTGTCTGCTGAATTTCCTCAACCGGAACTACACCGCCCGGACGGATCTGCGCCGCAATGATATCGCTCAATTTCTGTCCGGTCATGAACGGATACTGCATATTGGAAAGCATATCGGTACTGCCGTAGGAAATTTTCCGATTCTCCGCCTTCAGACCTCTAAGCGCCGGGTTCGCATTCGCTACGATTTCCGCATTCTGGTACAATGCCTCAACATGTGCATTGGCGGCCGGGGTAATGCCTTCCTTTACGGCATGACAACGGCCGTTCTCATCCCGCAGAATCTCTGTCTTAATGGCATATTCCGGCTTACGGCTGGAATTGTATTTAATGTAAAGCGCTTCATATTTGTGGAAATCGCGAAGCTTGGTGCGATGAGTTCCGTCCGGCTGAAAAATATAAAAATAGGCCGGTGCGAACAGCGGGAACTGTCCTTCTTTGATTACCATACCGGTTTTTTCGTCCACATCACTGGCCGACGGGCCGAAGGAATCCGTATAAAGCGTCAGCGGCATGGCAAGTTCCGGATACGGATAATACAGCCATTCCCTGCTCTCCGGACACATTTCTTTTATACTTTTACGCAGCGCTGTGAGCTCCGAATAACGATAATACAAAACACCCGGGATTCTGATTCCGGTGGTCATACGGTCAAATTCCATGGCATTCTCAATGCCCATCAGTATTTTTCCGCCTTGCTTCAGCCAAGTCTCCACCAGCGTTTTCAGCATCACATCCACTTTGCCCTGAAAGCTCCGAAGTACCCGCTCACAGAGGATCGGAATCAGGATATAGTCATAGGAACCGTCGTCCAGCCGGCGGGAAACACGACGTACTCTCTTTTCCAGCAATTCCAGATAAGGTGCACAGTATTCTTTTTCTCCCAAAACCAGAACGGAAGCATCCCTCTCCATGCCGGAGATGGTATCTTCAAAACAGAACCAGTCAATCAGATTTGTTTTATGATGTAAAAAGCTCATGCTTTTTCATGCCTTTCCAGAGTCAGTTTGGACTCCATATCGTAGACACCTACCGTATTTTTATTGGATAAAACCGTAATCGATGCTACGTCATATTTACGGTCGTAGACCACATGCTCGCCCTGCTCAAAGCCTGTACAGGACATTGACAGCAGATATTCACCGCCTTGCAGAGTCATACGTTGGGTGAAAGTGCAGACGTATTCATCTCCCTCTTTGACCGGCCGCACATCTCCGGATTCGATCATCGTATTGGTGCCCGTAAGATCCGCACCACGTTTATCCTTGATCGTAAACGTAAAGATCGGCGCCTCAATCGGCGCATTGAAACGAATCTTTTCCTTAATAGAGAAGGTTTCGCCTTTTACGATGACATTGGTGACCTTACCGCGCTGGTCCAGAATACCCAGATCATAAATCGTGGCGCGTCCATCGCCGTAATGCTGCACATGCGGATTCAGATTCAGCTCATCCATCATGCGCTTCTTTGTACCGTCCGGATTCCCATCCGAAGAGGAAGTATCGGCCTGTTCCGCGGACATTGCCATAGCTTCTCCGCCCACACTGTCTACGCCGAAATTCTGATCATCGATAAAACTCTCTACATTGGTTTTATCCTGCGCTGTGTTCCCGTCACCGGCCGTACTCTGCGGGAGATCCTTCTCCTTATCAAAACGCCCGGCCAGAATCTTCTTATAAAGATCCACCATCGCTCCCGGTGCACCTTCATCAATCTTTTCTCCCTTATTTAAAAGGATGACCCTGTCACAATACTTCATAACGGAGCCAAGATCATGCGTAACCATGAGAATGGTCGTTCCCTTCTGCCTAAGCTCATCCATTCGATGATAACACTTGGCCTGGAAGAAAACATCACCAACCGACAACGCCTCATCCACAATCAGGATTTCCGGATCCATCGCAACATACAAGGCAAAGGCAAGCCGCACAAACATACCGCTCGAGTAGCTCTTTACCGGCTGGTATACAAAATCCCCAATGTCGGCAAATTCAAGAATTTCCGGAAGCTTCTGATCCATCTGCTCTCTGGTGAAGCCCATCATGGTGCCGTTCATATAGATATTTTCAATGCCGGTGTAATCCTGATTAAAGCCTGCGCCAAGCTCAAGAAGCGCACAGATGATTCCCCGAATGTTTACACTTCCCTGGCTCGGGGTCAATACACCGGTTATGATTTTTAGAATCGTCGACTTTCCGGAACCATTGGTACCGATAATACCTACGGCCTCTCCCTTCTTTACCTGAAAATCGATATGATTCAAGGCATAGAAGTCCCGATGATAATTTTTGTGGGTCAGACTGATCGCCTCTTTTAAGCGGTCAATCGGCTTATCATAAAGGCGGTATATTTTCGTAACATCATGAACGTCAATGACAATGTCGCGATTTGCCGCACTTTTCTCAGCACTTTCCCGTTTATTCTGTGAATCGGAAGCTTTTACTGCTTCGATTTTTTGTTCTGTTTCATTTGACATAAAAAAGTCTCCAGATGCATTTTTCCGCATTTGGAGACTATTCTAGCATAGTTTGTATAGTTTTTAAAGTATCCGGGCTGTCGGCCGCAGGATCCTACATTTGAGGGACTCTCTGTGTTACTACATTATTGCTGTTTGTCTTTGGAAGCGTGCCACTATAGTTTTGCGCTGTGGCATTGGATGTGGCATTCGCTGTGGTATTGGAAGCGGCATTCGATACTGCGCCGGAAGAATTTGTGTTCGCAGCAGAACTCTGATTTACCTGCGTACCTACATTCGGAGATCCCGAATTGGTCACATAATAACCGCTTCCGGCATAATATCCGTATACACCGTTTTCACCGGATGTCGCACCGTTATTGATCGTAGTTACACCCTGATACGAAGTTTTGGTTCCGTCCGGGCTTGTGTAAGCCCCCATATTCAGACCGGACTGATTATTCTGATTCTGTGCAGAAGTTTTGATCGTCGGAAGATTCGCATTGGTATACGAATTTCCCTTTGTGCCCTTGTTGTATTCCTTTGTAACGACTGTTACATCATTGGTATTCCGGTTGGCATTGGCCGCCTGAGAAGCCTTCTGGAGTTCTGCAGCCATACTCGCACTGTCGGTAGAAACATTGCCGCCTCGCGCCGCCTTCGCTGCGTCTGCTGCCGCATTGGCCGCCGCAATCGGATCCGTTCCCTGTGCCATTCCACTCACCTGCACGGTCGGTGCCGGTGTTCCATCCGGAGCCGGCTGTCCGGCATATACAAATACCTGCTGCCCGGTCTCGGAATTGGTCCAGCAGGCAATCGGTCCGTTTTCATAATACTGCCAGCCTGCCAATGCTGTACCTGCGGCAAGAACAGACATCGTCATGGCAATGGCAGCAATTTTCTGAAGTTTCATAAATCTCATGGATTTCTCCTTACAATCTGACGTTTTGTGATCGCATATGCTTTTATGCGGCACGCCCGCATTCATTATGTCGTGATTCTGATGTTTTTCGATTTGCTTTCATGGCAAAACATCAAAAACAGGACTTTCTTCTTATATTATTATCACTATAGCACAGTTTTCATATGAATTCCTTTACTTTTTGTGACAATCTAAAAACGGTTTCTGCGGTTTCAAAAGTCTAAAGAATTCATAAAATTAGCACTCATCTATTGCAAGTGCTAACAGTTCGAGTATACTTATTCTTGTAATAAAAAAACATTCCGGTTCATTCGGACACTTCGTCAAACTTCAAGGCTCGCCGCCCCTGTGCAGCAGAAGGTCGCTGTGGAAAATCACATTGTATGAACGATATACCAGCACGTGCCTATGCTGCGGTGGAAGAAGCACGAAGTCCGAAAAAATCGGCAGAATATATTTTTCCGGGAGGAGAATTATGAATATTAACAAATTTACCCAGAAATCCATTGAAGCGGTTAACAAATGCCAGGACATTGCCATGAATTACGGTAACCAGTACATTGAGCAGCTTCACTTGCTATACAGTCTTCTGACAATTGATGAAAGTCTGATCGCGCAGCTTTTAAAACGTATGGGAGTTCCTCTGGACGCCTTTACATCCGATGTTGAAAATGCGCTTCAGAAACTGCCAAAGGTTTCCGGTAGCGGTCAGATGTATTTTTCACAGAATGCGAACAAGGTACTGATCAATGCAGAAAACCATGCCAAATCCATGGGGGATGAATATGTTTCGGTAGAGCACATCTTCCTTTCTTTAATGAAGGAAGCCGATTCGACCGTAAAGGAACTTCTTTCCCGCTACTCTATCGACAAAAACCGCTTTCTAAAGGCACTTTCCGACGTGCGTGGCAATCAGCGCGTGGTTTCCGACAATCCGGAAGACACCTATGATACATTAAATAAATACGGTTACGAAATGGTCAGCCGCGCAAAGGATCAAAAGATGGACCCGATCATCGGTCGAGACGATGAGATCCGAAATATCATTCGTATCTTAAGCCGGAAAACCAAGAACAATCCTGTTCTAATCGGTGAACCGGGCGTCGGTAAAACCGCAGTTGTAGAGGGATTGGCGCAGCGTATAGCCAGCGGCGAGGTTCCGGAGTCGCTTCGCGATAAAAAAATCTTTGCATTGAATATGGGTTCTCTCATTGCCGGTGCAAAATACCGTGGCGAATTCGAGGAACGTTTAAAGGCCGTACTGGATGAAGTCCGGAAATCCGAAGGACAGATTCTTATGTTCATCGATGAGCTTCATACCATTGTCGGCGCCGGCAAGACCGACGGTGCCATGGATGCCGGCAACCTGTTAAAGCCAATGTTGGCGCGCGGCGAGCTTCATTGTATCGGTGCTACCACATTGAACGAATACCATCAGTATATCGAAAAAGACGCTGCTCTGGAACGTCGTTTCCAGCCAGTCATGATCGATGAACCGAATGTAGAGGATACCATCTACATTCTTCGAGGCATCAAGGAAAGCTATGAAAAGTACCACGGCGTCTCCATTACCGACAATGCTTTGGTTGCCGCCGCAACCTTAAGCGACCGTTATATTTCCGATCGTTTCCTGCCGGACAAAGCAATCGATCTGGTTGATGAAGCCTGCGCAATGGTAAAAACACAGATGGAATCCATGCCGGAGGACATGGCGGAAATGCAGTCTAAGCTCACCCAGCTCAAAATGGAGCAGATTTCTTTGGAAAAAGAAGATGATACTCTGTCCAAGGAACGTCTGGCCGAAATCCAGAAAGAGCTGGCTGAAATCCAGTCACAGTTTGATGCCAAGCAGGCACAATGGGAAAACGAAAAGAATGCTTCCGGCAATCTGCAGAAGCTCCGCGAGCAAAAGGATGAAATCAAAAAGAAGATTGAAAAGGCAATGCAGGCAGCCGATTATAACACGGCATCCAAGCTGCAGTATCAGGATCTGCCGGAAATTGAGCACAAACTGAAGGAAGCCGAGGCCAATGTCAACGCCGAAGACAAATCCCTGCTTCATGAAAGCGTTACGGAGGATGAAATCGGCAAGATCGTCAGCCGTTGGACCGGTATCCCGGTTGCCAAGCTGAATGAATCCGAACGCAGCAAGGTTCTCCATCTTGATGCCGAAATCCACAAACGTCTTGTAGGACAGGACGAGGCCGTAGAAAAGGTGGTAGAAGCCATTCTCCGCAGCAAGGCCGGCATCAAGGATCCGACCAGACCAATTGGTTCCTTCCTCTTTATGGGACCGACCGGCGTAGGTAAAACCGAGCTGGCAAAGGCATTGGCACAAAATCTGTTCGATGATGAAAATGCCATGGTTCGTATCGATATGTCAGAATATATGGAGAAATATTCCGTATCCCGACTGATTGGTGCAGCTCCCGGCTATGTAGGCTACGAAGAAGGCGGACAGCTGACCGAAGCCGTACGTCGTAAGCCATATTCCGTCGTGCTCTTTGACGAAATCGAAAAGGCGCACCCGGATGTTTTCAATATCCTTCTGCAGGTACTCGATGATGGCCGTATCACGGATTCACAGGGCAAGACCGTGGACTTCAAAAACACGATCATCATTCTTACTTCAAACCTTGGCGCACAGGATCTTCTGGAAGGTATTGATGACAACGGAAAGATACGCGATGAGGCAAGAAATCGTGTAATGGACGCACTGCATCATGCATTCCGGCCGGAGTTCCTGAACCGTCTCGACGAAATCATCATGTTTAAGCCTCTTACCAAGGACAACATCGGTCACATCGCCGACCTGATCCTGAACGATATCAACCACCGTCTGGCCGACCGTCAGCTGAAGGTTACTCTCACAGAAGATGCGAAACGCTTTATCATGGATCATGGTTATGATCCTGCCTTTGGTGCCCGTCCGCTGCGTCGTTTCCTTCAGAAGAATGTGGAAACTCTGGTTGCCCGCATTATTCTGGAAGATCGCGTCAAGGAAGGCGATACCATCGAAATCACAGAGCATTTGGGAAAGCTGGATGCCGAAATCCATTCTTAATTCTGCTTTTTCTCATCTCGCACTTGTGCTTCATTTCCTTTGTTGCCAAATGTCACTCGTGCAAAGCACGGCATCCGTTTGACGGCTTTACAGCAAAAATCCCGACCGCATTTTCGGTCGGGATTTTCCATATATGCTCTTTATTTCATCCGCTCAGCAAGTTCGGCAGCAATCTTTGCTTCCATTTCCTGCGCAACAGCGCGGTCTTTTGCACTGACGGAAATATACGCTTTCAGCTTCGGCTCTGTACCGGATGGACGAATAACCACCGATCCATGATCCTCCAGCAGATATTTCAGAACATCGGACTTTGGAAGACCATCCAGGCCCGGTGCATAATCCAGCAGTTTCTCGATTCTGCGACTGCCGAATTCCTTAAGTGCATCCGTATTGGCATCCCGGAATGACGCATCGGCGCCGGCATAGCATCCTGCGGCAGATGCATTGGCAGAAGCGGCACGGAACGTTTTCATAATGTTCTGCATCTTTTCAAAACCGGCAGAACCTTCGAAGGTATAGCTGTGCAGTGTATTTAAGCAATATCCATACTCTGCATACAGTTCTTCCAATCGATCCAGAAGGCTCTTGCCCTGTGTTTTATAGTAAGAGAACATTTCACAGATCAAAAAGGCTCCGTCGACGGCATCCTTGTCCCGTACATAGCTTCCGGAAAGATAGCCATAACTTTCTTCAAATCCAAAGACATACGAATCGGCGCGGCCTTTTTCTTCCAACCGTCTGATTTGCTCTCCGATGAATTTGAATCCGGTCAGCACATTGACGGTTTTTACACCATAGTGTTCGGCAATGCGTTCGCCCATATCAATGGTAACAATGGTTTTAATCATCACCGGGTCTACCGGCATGGTGCCATGTTTGGTGCGCTGACTCAAAATGTAATCGAGAAGAAGCATGCCGGTCTCATTGCCGGACAACAGCTGATAACCGCCATCATGATCCCGTACGGCAATGCCTACACGGTCACAGTCCGGATCGGTCGCAAGAAGCAGATCGGCCTGATGCTCCTTCGCATATTTCATTCCCAAAGACATCGCTTCCTGAATCTCCGGATTTGGATATGGACAGGTCGGGAAATTTCCATCCGGCTGTTCCTGTTCCTTTACAACAGTGATATTGGTATAACCACTTTCTCGAAGAACACGGGTTACCGGCTTTAATCCTGTACCGTTGAGCGGTGTGTATACAATAGCTACATCTCGATCCACGCGATCGCTTTCGCCAAGCACCGATTGTGCTTTTACATTTTCAATGAAACGCGTGTAAACCTCGTCGTGAATCCAGTGAATGGATGCACTTGTCCCTTCCTTCCCATTATTATAAGAAGAAACTCCTGCATTTTCTGTTTCTGCCGTCCATACAGATTCAAATGGAACCGTTTTTACATCTTCAAAAATATCCAGTTTCTCGATCTCCGCAAGAATCTCTGCGGCAGCTTCTGTGGTAATCTGGCATCCATCCGCTCCGTATACCTTGTATCCGTTATACTTTGACGGATTATGGCTCGCCGTAATCATAATGCCGGCTGCACAGTGAAGATCCCGTACCGCGAAACTGAGACACGGTGTCGGCATAATATCTTCATACATAAATACTTCAATGCCGTTGGCCGCAAATACAGACGCTGCTGTCTTTGCAAAAACATCCGACTTGATACGGGAATCACGGGAAACGGCAATCCGGCGTTTATCTTCCGTAAAATGCTTCTTAATATAATCGGAAAGTCCCTGCGAAGCCTTTGCAACCGTATAGACATTCATTCGATTCGTTCCTGCGCCAATGACGCCGCGAAGGCCGCCGGTTCCAAAGGCGAGATCCCGATAGAATGCATCTTCAATACGTGCAGCATCTCCCTTGATTTCCTGCAATTCCTTCACTATATCACTGTCCGCATCCGCATGAATCAGCCAGCGATCATATTCTTTTTGTATATCCATAGCTTTTCCACCTCTCAAATCTTCGCGTTCTGCCCTTTTTTAAACGTCTTTTCCATCCTTCTGAATCATTCCATAGGATATTTCGTTTTATCTTCCACTGAAATTTCTTTACCGATCTGAAGCTCCAGCATCACAAGTCCGTCCGCAGGATCTGCCGATACCGTATGCTTGGCGCCACATGGAATACGAAGACTGTCTCCCGGATGAAGCTCGATTTTCTTTCCGTCAAGAATGGCCGTGCCGCTGCCGGAAAGAACATTCCAGACTTCCTCACGGACATGATGTGCATGATAACTCATGTGATGTCCCGGTTTCATCACGATCTTTACTGCCATAGAACTGGTATCGACATCCAGAACCCGATACTCACCCCAGGATTTTTCGGCAAACATAATGCGATCCGGAAGTTTATCTACATATGGCTTGATCCTTGCACTGGCATCCGTATTGGATACAAGAATTCCCTGCGGACTCGCAGAAATCACCACATCCTGCAGTCCCATGGCAAGAACCGGCACAGACAATTCATTGACAATGTGTACCTTTTCACAGTTTTCACCCAGTACACCCGCACCGATCACCGGCTCTGACATTTCTTCGGTAAGTGTATTCCAGGTTCCCAGATCCTTCCATTCTCCGTGAAAACGCATGACCTCAATCTCCGGCTCATGCTCTACAACGGCATAGTCAAAGCTGATTTTTTTCAATGTATCATACTTATGGAAAAGATCTTCATAATCCTTAAAATCCATAAGTTCATGTGCTCTGTTTAATACATAAGAAAGCTTATAGGCAAACACACCGCCATTCCAAAGCGCACCTTCCTTCAGATAGCCCCGCGCGGTTTCCATATCCGGCTTTTCCTTAAAGGTACGGACCTTTGCAACCGGGTCCGAATTCTCCGGAATGATATAGCCATATTTTTCAGAAGGAAAGGTCGGTTCAATACCCATCAGTACAAGGTTCGCATTTCCCTTGTCTGCCTGTGCGGAAAGATCCTTCAATGCCGCAAAATAAGAATCATCTACATACGGATCCACCGGACATACCACCACCGATTCATCCACCGGAACTCCGCACTTTTCATGCAGATATGCCGTAGCCAATGCAATCGCCGGAAACGTATCCCGACGTGTAGGCTCTACCGAAATATTCACCTCATTTCCAAGCAGATGCAGAATGCTGGATACCTGCGTACGTGATGTTGCTATGGTTACCTTCGCATCGGCATCAACACTCTTAATCTGGCGATATACACGTTCGATCATGGACTCATAGCTTCCATCCGCACGCTTGAAAATTTTAATAAACTGCTTGGACCGAATGTCATTGGACAGTGGCCAAAGACGCTTTCCGGATCCGCCTGACAGTAAAATGATATTCATACTCTACCCTTTTAACCGGATTTTTACAAAACCGGCTTCCTTCCTTTGTCAAATCTTTCACCAAACTCGATTGTTCCATTTTACCATACCTAAGGGTAAACGCAAGAAATACAGCCTTTTCTTGCCTTTTTTTAATAGAATATTCCATATTCTATACGTTCTTTTCCTGTGAATAAAGAAAAATATCCGTTTTGTTCATTTCGTCTATTCTCTTCACTTTGTTCTGCTATTCTGTTTTTTTTAAGGTGTCCATACATCAAAATGGCATTTCTTTCTTCACTTTTTCGTATATAGATCGGTTCATGACATTGTCATAAATGAGACCTTGTCACAAACAGGAGTATAGGCAGGTCTCCGTTTTCTTCGTAAGATAGGCTCACCGAACGGAGCAAACGAAGTTCCCCCTGATTCAACGCATCTTTTACGAAAGGAGACTGCTTTTGACACTTCCCTGCAACCTTCTGCAAACGGCTCTGCTTTTCCATCTGCTGGCTCTGACCGCTTACTTTGACTACCGTTTTCACCGGATTCCCAACTTTCTTACAGTCCTTTCCTTTCTCACCGGATTTCTGCTGCACCAAAACAAAGTCATCTATCTGACTTGTTTTTTCTCTACGTTACTGGTGCTCTCACTGCTTTGCTCCCGGACCGGTGCCGGCGGAGGTGATGCAAAACTGCTTGCGATTCTCTTCGCCTGGCTTCCCTGGGAAGCAGCAGCCCGGCTTCTTTTGCCGGGTTGCATTCTCGCCCTGATTTTTTTATTACAGGAAAAGCATTTTCTTTCTTCCCTATCCACCGGGACGGATTCATCCCGGTGCCTTCTATTCCGGATGAGAGATACACCGCAGGCCAAAGTCCCTCTCGG
>ONLM01000065.1 GCA_900318695.1 uncultured Eubacteriales bacterium
GGGCTTCCCGATTCTTGCCGATGTGGCAATACCGGTGTTAAAAAAACTCAATATGTCATGCAGACAGAAGCCGGTTTCGATGGAAGTGGAAGATGCGGCAGAAGCAGCAGCGGAAGCAGAAGGCAGACTTAAAGAGCTGCTTTCGTTAAAACCGGAACAGGACATTCGGGAGGACATTCGTCAGGAAATGGAAACCAACCGTACCTGGAAATGGAAGCCGATGGAGGGACCGCTGTATCAGAATGCGGCCTATGTTTATGTATTGCTGAGCATTATGAGTGTACTGGATGATACCAATGTTCTGACCCGTGGTACGCCGGAGCTTCTAGAGGAAGTTAAGGCCCGGAGCCGGGAGATTTTGCGCTGTGGAGCGCTTTTTACGGAGGAAGGTTACCGAAAGGTAATGGAATTTAATGATTTTTGTGTTCGTGAGAATTTGAGCCCGGGCGGTGCTGCCGACATTCTGGCGGTATCGATTCTGCTGAATCGTCTGGAACGGTTGACGCCGTAAATGCATTTTTGGTAGGATTGATACATTAAGACAGTTGGGTGAAGCTTGAAATTTAAGAGGTTTTGAGCAGGACCGAGGTTAAAGAGGATAGAGTATGTATAAATGTCCGAATTGCGGAGATGATCTTCGATTTGATATCGCTACGCAAAAAATGAAATGTGAAAGCTGTGACAGTTTATTTGATCCCGAGACGGTAAAAGAACAGCATGCGGTTTCGGAAATTCATATGTCGCAGGAAACGGCAGAAGAATACGGAATAAACGGCGCTTCTGCGGATGCGGAATCCGTGAACCCGGAAGCATTCAGCTCGGAAACAGCGTATACATCGCAGACTAGTACGCAAAATGGCGTAGAATCCGAGATGGAAGTGACCGTTTTTCAGTGTCCGAACTGCGGCGCGGAAATCGCAAGTACAAGCCTGGATGCGGCAAGCTTCTGCAGCTATTGCGGCGCACCGGCTGTGTTTGCAAAGCGTGTGGATCGTGTGGCCAGACCGGCCAAGATTCTGCCATTCCAGATTGACCGTAAAGAATTGAAAAAACAATACCGGGACTTCGTAAAGAAAACCTTGTATGCGCCGAAGGAGCTGTGCGACGACACCTATCTTGATAACTTTGTAGGATATTATATGCCGTATTGGGATTACAACTTCAGTGTGAATTCCAATGTCAGCGTGCCGGCCTCAAGAAGTTACCGCAGAGGGGACTACTTATATGAAGAGAAATACAATCTGGCCATGGATATGCAGGGAGAATTCCGCGGGATTACTTATGATGCTTCTTCGAATCTGAGTGACCGCATTACCGGTGAGATTGTTCCGTTTGAAGAAAAGCAGATGCGGCCGTTTACTCCGGCCTATATGGCGGGATTTTACGCGGAACTTCCGGATGTGACCGCCGATACGTATCTGGATGATGCACAGGTGGATGTGGTCGAAGTGCTGCAGAAACGCTTTAACGATGCGGCGGGAAAACAGGGACTGTCCATCGAGCAGGAAGAAGCGCAGAAGACCATAAACCGGGTGGGGCTTCGGTACAGCGGCGATCAGCTGACCATGCTTCCGGTATGGTTTCTGACCTGGCGTAAAGGCGACCGGGTATCCTATTCTGTTATCAATGGCGCTACCGGAAAGATGAGCGCGGATATTCCGGTGGATCTGCATGCGTTTTTCCGTACCAGTGCATTGCTTTCTGTGGGTTGTTTCATCGTGCTGAATCTGTTCTATACCTTCCTGCCGTCTACGACCTTGATCTTTTCGCTGGTTATGGCGGCGGTCGTTGCATGGTTCTTTGCGAAGGAAGTCCGGGGGATCGAAGACCGGGAATCACCGGTACTGGATCAGGGTATTCTCTATAAGAAAGCAAAGACCAATGACGTAAAAAACAATGCCTTCAAAAAACGGAAAGGCAGTTTCCGGAAGATGTTTGGAAAGCTTAATGCCTCTTCCGCCATCATTTCCGTAGTGGTATGGTTTTTCCTTTTTTCTAATGTCCTTCGTATCCTGCTGGTTGTCCTTGAGATGATTTTCAGCGGTATTACGCGGATTCTGCCGATCCTTGCAGTTGTGATCATCGGTATCATTTGGGCCAGCGCCATGAATTACCGAAGTACGCTGCTACAGCAGGAGAGATACTATAATCTTCCGAAGCGGGAAATGCATACCTATCTTGGATTTCCGCTGCTGTTCCTGGGTTCTTTACTGGGAGCCGCGGTGCTTCTTTGGAATCCGGTTGCGGATTTCTGGTACTATGGAGGCTCTGCTGTCGTATATGCAGCCTGCCTTTTGGCGATTCTCGATATGGTACGGTATTTTAATCTTCTTACCAGCCGTGCGGTGCCGCATTATTTTTCAAAGAAGGGAGCGGATGTACATGCATAAATTACAAATTAAACACCCCGTCTTTACGGCAGGGGTGCTTGTGTGGATGACATTGGCATTCATGCTTCTGTTCTGCTTTCACGCTCTTGCGGGAGAGGGAAGCGTATACACCAACCCGGAGACCGGGTATGAGGTTGTAATCGATGATCGTGTGGATTTGCTGACCGAAGAGGAAGAGACGGCATTGGCGGAAACAATGAAGCCGCTCACGGCCTATGGCAATGTGGGCTTTGTCGCCGCTGACAGCTATGAGATTGAGAACGGACTGGTCTATTCCAATGCAGCGGAATATGCGGAGCGTTGGGAACAGAAGCTCTGGGGACGGAAGACCAGCGGATCGCTGCTTATGCTCGATATGGGGCGTCGGCGCATTCAGATTCACAGCGATGGTGCCTATTATGACGTTATGACAAAGGCCAATGCCAATACGATTACGGATAATGTATATTCCCTTGCATCCGATGGACGTTATGCGGAGATGGCGCAGAAGGTGTATGCCCAGGAATACAAACTTTTCCAGGGCCAATGGATCGCCCGGCCAATGAAGTATCTCAGTAATCTGATTCTTGCGGTCATGCTGGGACTGCTTCTCAACTTCGTGGCACTGGTTCTGACACGTCACAAAGCCCATCCGGAGATTGGCGATGCCATTGCCATCGGTACGGCGGCTGCGGTACTTGCGGAAGGCGCAAGAGCCAATGCGCAGCTCATTAACAGTGTACGGCATTATTCTCCGGTCTCCCATGGAAGTAGCGGCGGCCATTCCGGCGGTGGCGGCGGTGGATTTTCCGGCGGCGGTCATTCCGGTGGCGGCGGAGGCCATTCCTTCTAAATATACAGACAGCGTACGGTTTTGTGCCGGCGCTGTTTTTTTATAGGATACAAAGCTTTTTTTATAGAAAAAGCTTTGGTAAAATCGAGCTATCAGGAAAGGATAAAATTTATGTCAGAATATGCTATTTCTTCGGTAAGCCCGAAGGATTCCTACACAAACAAAGGCGTGGATGAACTGCTGTTAAAGGAAGGCATCCGGCGCGATAAAAATCTTGATTACACGGCTGCAATGCTGGATGAAGATTACAATGTCATTGCCACAGGAAGCTGCTATGGCAATACGCTTCGCTGCATGGCAGTATCAAGTGATCATCAGGGCGAGGCGCTGATGAACGACATTGTTTCCCATCTTGTGGAATATCAGGCGAGCCGCGGAAATTTTCATCTCTTTTTATATACAAAGCTGAATTCGGCAAAGTTCTTCGGAAGCTTGGGATTTACAGAAATTGCACGGGTGGAGTCTGCAAATATTGTCTTCATGGAAAACCGGCGAAGCGGTTTCCGGGAGTATCTGGAGCAGCTTCATAAGGATACGGAAGAACAGATGCCTTCTGTGACGGAAAATGCCTCCGGTACGGGCATTGCCGCCATTGTAATGAATGCGAATCCTTTCACCCTGGGACATCAATATCTCGTGGAAACAGCGGCTACGGCATCGAAACTGCTTCATGTGTTTATCGTATCGGAGGATGCAAGCCTTGTGCCGTTTACAGTTCGCAAACGGCTGGTCATGGAAGGAACGGCGCAGTGGAAAAATATCATTTATCACGACAGCGGTTCCTATATGATCAGTTCCAGTACGTTCCCGGCTTATTTCCAGAAAGATTCGGATCAGGTGATTGAGGGACAGGCGGGCATCGATTTGTCAGTGTTCACAAAGATTGCGGAAGCGTTGTCGATCAACGTGCGTTTTGTCGGGGATGAACCGAATTCGGTGGTAACCGGGCTGTATAATAAGATCATGGCACAGCAGCTTCCGGAGGCCGGTATGGAATGCCGGATTATTACCCGTATGACCGAGGGAGAGGCCGATGCTTCTGCCAGAGATCAGGATAAGGCCATCTCTGCCTCGACGGTTCGAAGTGCGATCCAGCAGGGCGATTTTGAAAAGCTGAAATCCCTTGTACCGGAGACAACCTATCGCTTCTTTATGTCGGAAGAAGCACAGCCGATCATAAAGACAATCCGGGAAGCCGCCGAAGTGATTCATTATTGATGCCCGGAATCACAATGATGCCCGGAATCATAGGGCTCTGCCGGGGTGATAAATGAGATTTGGTAGAATTTAGGCTTGCAATGAAGAAGCATTTATATTAGAATATCGGAGTATTTTATGGGCAATAGTTGAATTCTTGTATAAATTGCCATGGAAATACATATTATTTAATTGATTTCTATGAAAATACAGAAATAAACGAGTGACTCGTCACATACTTAGGAGGATTTTATGGTATCAGCAGGTGATTTCAGAAATGGTGTAACACTTGAGATCGACGGCCAGGTTGTTCAGATTATCGAGTTCCAGCACGTTAAGCCAGGTAAGGGTGCAGCGTTCGTAAGAACAAAGCTTAAGAATGTTATTAACGGTGGTGTAACAGAGCGTACATTCCGTCCTACAGAGAAGTTCCCGCCAGCACACATCGACAGACAGGATATGCAGTATCTTTACGATGATGGTGAGATGTACAACTTCATGAATCCGGAGACATTCGAGCAGATCGCTCTTTCTCATGATCAGATTGCTGATTCTATGAAGTTCGTTAAGGAGAACGAGACAGTACGTGTCGATTCTTACCAGGGCAAGGTATTTGCTGTAGAGCCGCCTCTTAAGGTTACTCTTGAGGTTGTTCACACAGAGCCGGGCGTTAAGGGCAACACTGCAACAGGTGCTACTAAGCCAGCTACTCTTGAGACAGGCGTAGATATCATGGTTCCTCTGTTCGTTAACATTGGCGATAAGGTTATCGTATCTACACAGACTGGTGAGTACGAGTCTAGAGGATAATTATAGCTTATACCAGCGAAAGCGGGTCCGGCTAATAAATGATTTTGAGGATTCCCGTAACAAGGAGTCCTCTTTTTTTTACAAAGGAGTATCCAGTGACAACCATTATTGATGTAATTACAGACGCCGTACGCACCGGATTTGTATTGGCCGGCTACGACGCAGAGCTTGGACGTGTGTCCATCTCAAACCGTCCGGATCTTTGTGACTATCAGTCCAATGGTGCTATGGCGGGTGCAAAGCAGTATCATAAAAAGCCGATTGACATTGCCAATGAAGTGGTCGAGAAGCTGAAAGAAATGAAGCAGGGAGAAATCAATCTGTTTGATAAGGCCGAGGCGGTTATGCCGGGCTTTATCAATTTGAACCTTTCGGCTGCATTTACGGAGAAGTATCTGAATGAGATGAATTTCCGTGAGGATCTCGGCTTAGAGACGAAGGAAGGAAAGACCATTGTAGTGGATTACGGTGGAGCGAATGTTGCGAAGCCACTACATGTAGGTCACCTTCGTTCTGCAGTTATTGGCGAATGCATTAAGCGTCTCGCACGACTCGAAGGCAATAAGGTTATCGGCGATGTGCATCTCGGTGACTGGGGTCTGCAGATGGGCCTGATCATTGCTATGCTGGAAGAGCGTGGTGAACTGGATAAGGAATTAAGCATTTCAGAGCTGGAAGAAATTTATCCGGCAGCTTCCAAAAAGGCAAAGGCTGTTTATGAGGATGGTCCGAATAAGGGACAGCTCATGAATCCGGAATTTGCAGAAGCAGCACATCAGGCGACATTAAAGCTGCAGAGTGGTGATCCGGTTTATCATAAGGTTTGGGAACGTATTATGGAGGTTTCCGTAGCAGATCTCAAGAAGAATTATGGAAATTTGGATGTACACTTTGATCTCTGGAAGGGAGAGTCGGATGCACAGAAATACATTCCGAGCCTCATCCAGAATCTGATTGATCAGGGTCTTGCGTACGAATCACAGGGCGCATTGGTAGTCGATGTACAGGATCCGTCTGATCCAAAGGAGATTCCACCTTGCATGGTACGGAAATCAGATGGTGCGGCATTGTATGCTACGTCGGATTTGGGAACCATCATTGAACGTGAGAAGGAGATTCAGCCGGATAGCTATATTTATATTGCCGATTCCCGTCAGTCTCTTCACTATACACAGTTCTTCCGTGTGGCCAAGAAAGCAAATTTTGTAAAACCGGAGACAGATCTTCATTACATCGGATTCGGTACGATGAATGGTAAAGACGGAAAGCCGTTTAAGACACGGGAAGGCGGTGTTCTCCGTCTTGAAAAGCTGATTGCCGAGACAGAAGAAAAGGTGCTGGAGCGTATCCATGAGTCTCGTGATGATATGTCGGAAGAGGAGGCAAAGTCCATCGCAAAAATAATCGGACTTGCTGCGCTTAAGTATGGTGACCTCTCCAATCAGGCCACAAAGGATTATGTATTTGATCTGGATAAGTTTGTGTCTTTTGAAGGAAATACCGGCCCTTATATCCTTTATACCATCGTACGTATCAGCAGTATTCTCCGGAAATATATGGCAGAATGTGGTATAGAGGATGCCATGTCGGTAGCGGATTACATTAAGAAAGAGTCTACTGCATTTAACATTCTAACCGTCGATGACAAGAATGGACGTACATTGGAAACCCTTCTGACACGCTATCAGGATGAGATCAATAATGCATGGAAGGATCTGGCACCGCATCGGATCTGTACCTACA
>ONLM01000064.1 GCA_900318695.1 uncultured Eubacteriales bacterium
CAGGATGTGTGTCCCGCGCACCATGCGCGACAAACACTCCACATCACACTATAGCAAAAACGGCACCGCTGCGCCATCCTTTAGCGCCGCGATGCCATTTTTCTACGTTTCAAAACGAATTATTTATCAAGATTCAGTTCCATCTGCTTATTCATACCGGAACGATGCTCTTTATATGCCTTCAGCTTGTCATTGATCTTATAGGAGGTATCAATGATCGGGCTGATGGATGCATCATGATTCAGTGAATCAATAATAAGTGCGATATACTTTGACATATCTACACTATGGTACCACTTCTTTGTGAAAAGTTCCGGCTGCTGATAAATCAGGTTTGTTGTAAATACGCCATCCAGTGATCCGTTTGCATAAGCCTCATCAAACTTATTGAAACCGGATGTAAAGAGGCCGAAGGTACAGCATGCAAATACTCTCTTCGCCTTACGAGCCTTTAATTCCTTTGCTGTATCAATGAGAGACTCACCGGATGAAATCATATCGTCAATAATAAATACATCCTTGCCTTCTACATTGGCACCAAGGAACTCGTGTGCAACGATCGGATTACGTCCATCTACAACGCGGGAATAATCACGGCGCTTATAGAACATACCCATATCAATGCCAAGTACGTTTGCATAATAAATCGCACGACCCATTCCACCTTCATCCGGAGAAATGATCATCATATGCTCTTTATCGATGTCAAGATCCTGAACATTCTTGAGAATGGACTTGATGAACTGATAAGAGCAAGAAATATTATCAAAACTATCCTGTGGGATTGCATTCATGACACGTGGATCATGTGCATCAAATGTAATGAAATTTGTTACGCCCATACTGTGAAGCTCCTGAAGCATCATAGCGCAGTCGAGAGACTCACGACCGGTACGCTTGTGCTGACGGGACTCATACATGAATGGCATAATTACATTAATACGTTTTGCTTTGCCAGTGGTTGCAGCAATGACTCTCTTCAGATCAGAATAGTGATCGTCCGGTGACATATGATTGATCTGACCGAACATAGAATACGTCATAGAGTAGTTCATAACATCCACCATGAGATAGAGGTCAACACCTCTTACTGTCTCCAGGATATTTGCCTTTGCTTCGCCGGTACCAAAACGAGATACCTTTGTCTCTACTATATAACTATCCTTCTGATAACCATTGAACGCGATCGTCTTTTTGTGCTCGGACTCACGCTCGCTACGCCACTGTG
This sequence comes from uncultured Eubacteriales bacterium, assembly GCA_900318695.1. GTDB lineage: Bacteria > Bacillota > Clostridia > Lachnospirales > Lachnospiraceae > Oribacterium. The sequence goes on from ONLM01000064.1 coordinate 1,229, forward strand.
AAAGATATGCATTGACTTTCTCGCCAAGCGGGCGGATCGACTCAAGCGGCATCAGTGCCAGTGGTCCTACCGGAATGCGTTCAATAAATTCTGAAGTTCTGGAATCTGCCATTCTATTTTTCCTCCTTAAAATGCAAAACAGAAGTTCCCAACGCGGTCAGGTCCTTCCTCACCCCACATTAAGGATTCCTGAACCGTATATATTTATAGCAGACGTTTTTCATTCCGTCTACAATCTTTGCTTTTTTCCATAGAATCGCTAATCCTCGCGGATTTTACGAAATTCTTTGGTCATTTTTCCATAGATTGTGTCAACGAAGTCGCAAATCATTCCCATAAAGAGGGATGATCATATAGTCAGCCATGATGCGGGATACTACCCGATCCGAGTAGCATTCACGCATGGTTTTAAAATTCAGGTTGGTCGAAATAATTACCGACCGGTGATATACCATGCGCTGGTTCAGAACATAGAATAATTTCGATGCCGTAAAGGAATTGGTCATTTCCGTGCCAAGATCATCGATCACAAGCAAATCACAATCCAAAATCGCATTGGACATATCATCTGCCCCCTCTTCATGAGAGAATGTCGATTTACTGAGGCTTTCAAAAAAATCGGTACTGGTCAGATACAGCACGGAATGAAAACTGTCCATCAGAGCCTTAGCCACGCAATTGATCAGAAATGTTTTTCCGGTTCCGGGTTTTCCCATCAGGATCACATTGCCGTGTTCACGATCAAAATCACGGCAGAACCGCTGCAGATCGTCGCGTGTCTTCTGCATATAAGCACGGTTTGTCAGATTGTTGTTTATATCGACAATATCGGTATTATCAAAAATACCCAATTCAAAATGTTCGAAATTCTGTCTCTCGACAATTTCACGTATATTAGACTGTTTATATAGGAAGCGGGATTCCATAGCCGTAAAGCAATGACACTTGCGGTGATTGATATAACCGGTATCTTTGCAGTCCGGGCAGGTATAATGCATCTCCAGATAATCCAAAGGAAGACCATGCTCCCGAAGGAGGGCCTTCCGCTTCTCGGCAGCATAGCGAGTCTGGTTTTTCAGCTTTCGGATCGCTTCTTTGTCCCCTTTCTGCATTGCGCTGAAGGTTTCCATAGAAGCATTCTGCACGGCTTCATCCAGACGGGCAAGCTCCGGTATTTTCTCTTTTATCTCACGGATCCGGCGCTGCTGCTCTTTCTCGTCATCCGTCTGACGCTGGCTGTAAACGCGCATGATCTGATTATAATCTGCATTACTCAGTGCCATTCTTCATCCTATCCATGACCTTCTGTCTTGCAATGAGGTCATAGTCAACATCTGCCTGCTCAAGATTCAGGAAACGATTCGGTTTCCGTGTAACTTTCGGGCGACGTTCCGTTTTATTTTCATTCGTATTTGCGGTTTCCGCGAAGGCCTTAACGTGTTCCTTTGCCTGACGAACCGTAACAATCCCTTCCTCATGCCAGTTATTTGCGACAGAATCCATATACTGATATGTGGTTTTCTTTTTATCCGCACAATACTCAAGAAGATACTCAATGAGATCCGCGCTCATATTCAAGCACTTATACATATAGGCGAGCGTCTCTACCTGCTTTACACTCGGAAGACTCGGCAGTACATGTTTTGCCACAAAAAGAATGCCGGCAAACTCCTCATCATCCTTAACTTCTTCAAGGTCACAGCTGAAATTTACTGTATTGACGGGTACCTGCATTTCCTGCGCGTCATTCTTTACGGCGGTATCTGTATAGCCTACAACCACCCTGCTGATCGGTGCTTTCTCTGCAGAAGACCGGTCCATGGAAATTTTCTCTGCTGTCAGCTTCTCTGCTGCCATTCTTTCCATGGTCAGTCTTTCTTCCTCAAGCTCATATTCACGTTCTTCATCGGTCATGGCATATTCCTCCTCCCGGATCCGGGTCCGGATGGCCTGACCAGCACCGGAGGCAAGAACGCTCTTTTTCTCCCAATAACGTACCGCTCTCTCGATGTCATTATCTGTCAGGTTCAATGCATCTGCCGCTGCGCTCACTTCAAACTGCTCTGCGCCGTGGCGAAGAAGATATAAATATACTTTTATTGCATCACCACTGGCATCCGCCATGTAATGATCTATGAATTCATTGGAAATACAAGTTGCAGAAATTGCAAGATTATCGTTAATACCGATCCCCATGTTAGCCCCTTCCAGACAGGCGGATGAAGACATCCGCCTGCCTACACGCAAAACGTGTAAATTATGATCAGACATCCTCTGACCTATCAGTGAGACGATATTAACACATCTGCATAGGGGCTTCAACAGCCCCAGTCCACAACTTTATCCACAGAAGTTGTCCACATTACGGTGGATAAGGTGCATTACTCAGTTGTCAAGACCTGTTAAATTTATTTTAAAGCGTTTACCAAAAGTTTACAATGTGTAAAACCGCGCAAATTCGTTGTCAATAGAAGCCTTAAAATGTATTTTTTTTGTACACAGGTTGAAGTTATCCACTTTTGTCAGTGGATTTCCACTTTATTTCGTGGAATAAAATTTATTTTTTATTTTTGTCTCCTTAGAAAACATCTTAAAAATTAAAATTAAAAATCTTTAATCTTCGATTTAATTTTTTATTGTGTATAACACTGTGTATAGTGTTTATTACTCAAGTTTTCACAAATTCCACGCCAGAAATCTATCCACATTACAGCGTAGTTCACAACAGCCTTTTGATTTTCGATTCTAAAAAAGCTGCAAAAAATGATTTCTCATTCTTTACAGCTTCTTACGTTCTGTCAGGCTCCCCTATTCTTTCCTATTAATATCCGAGACATTGCTTTCTCTCTGTCCCATGGTTTCGAAAGCCTTCCATGTTTTTATATTATTTTTCCACCTCAGCACCCGGAAGTGTAAGCAGATCCTCTCCTACCTTATAAATATCACCGGCACCCATGGTAATAAGTACATCTCCCGGCTTCATTCTTTCAAGAAGGAATGCCTCGATATCCTTAAATTCCGGAATGTAATATACATTGGTATTCTGCTCCAGCATATGCTTACGGAGATCATCCGAGCTGATGCCGATGGTATTTTTTTCACGGGCCGCATAAATGTCCGCAAGAACAATCTCATCCGCCTGTGCCAGCGCTCCTGCAAAGTCATCCAGAAGTGCTGCTGTACGGGAATAGGTATGTGGCTGGAAAGCCACCCACATTTTACGATGCGGATATTTCTTTGCCGCTTCAATCGTCGCAGCAATTTCCTGCGGGTGATGTGCATAATCGTCAATGATTGTAAATCCCTTGACGGTGCCCTTCTTCTGGAAACGGCGGTCGGTTCCTGTAAAGTGATTGAGTGCCGTCTTAATAGTCTCAAGATCCACATCAAGATACTGTGCTACGGCAATGGCTGCGAGAGAATTGTAAATATTATGCTCTCCGGTAACCCCAAGATGGATGGTATCTACTTCTTCTCCATTATGGAAAAGTGTATAGGTCGGACGGGCCATACGGTCATAGCTGATAAAATTCGCCGTATATTCTGCATTTTTATCATGACCGAAGGTAATCACCTTTGCCTTCAGATCCTTAATGAAATA
>ONLM01000003.1 GCA_900318695.1 uncultured Eubacteriales bacterium
CGTTTGTGGGAATCAACCAAGAGGCGTATAAAAAAAGACGGGAAATTTCGTTATTGAAGCTCTTAAAAAAAATTGGGTTTTTGATTATACTCTAAAAATAATAAATTTATCGCAACAGGTTGAGAACAGAATGCTACAGGAGACGGATCTTCGTAACATTCGTTTTTGTGTGTTATCGACATGTGCGGTTGCGCATTCAGTAAGGGGTTAAAAACTGCGCAAAAATAAAGAAAGGATTCTGTTTCATGAAGTCACAAAAATTATCAGAAAACAAAAAGCGATCTGGTAGCCGGTTTAAAAACATGCGCCTTAACAAGCGGCTTAGTCTTGCTGTCGGTGCATTTATATTACTGGCATTTATTATCTTAAATGTTATTGTAAATGTACTTTTCAGTAATGCGATGAATCGAATGACTGCCCGCAGCATTCAGGATATCTGTGCAAAGAATGTGGGCGATGTTACTTCTATTGTAGAGCGAAATAACGTATTGGCAAAGCCGTTGGTGGACTCGGTTCTGACCATGCTTGATCGACAGGATCACGGAATCAAGCTCTATCCGAGTGCGGTTGTTCCGAATGTAATGCTGTCAGAAATCCGTGCCGATGAGGAAACCGTAATTAAAAATGATCTTTGGGCAATCGTGGATTCTAATGAAAATATCGAAGGTGCCGGTGTATTTTTTAATCCGTATCTTTTTGATGAGGAAATTGCGTATTTCGAACCGTTTGTAACCAAAGATGATGCAAAGAATAAGACCGTTGGCAGTCTGTCTTACGATCTGTTCAAAGATATGGATTATTTCACACGTTCCGGGAAGCTGAACCAGGTAATTTATGGTGCTCCGTTTAAGAGTGACGTAACCGGCAATATGATCATTCCGGCCGCATATCCGATCGTGAAGGATAATAAGTTCATCGGTGTTGTCTGCATTGATATTTCCACAAACATATTTGATACCATGCTGGTAAATGACCGTGATACTTATAAGAGTCTTACAGTGGAACTCGATACCGGTGATCAGTTTGTTGTATATAGCAATAATAAATCTAGTGAGGGAAAACATTTCTCTGATCTGCTTCCGGCAGCTTCGGTGGAATTTTATAAGAATAAATTTGGTGCCGGTCAGGCGTTTATGCGTGAAAATACCGGTGTTCGCCGTTACTATAATCCGGTTCAGGTCGGTGGTGAGACCTGGTGGGTTCAGACTGCTGCTACTGTGGCAGAACTTACGGAAGATGTACATCGCGTAATGCTGGTATTGACTCTTACACAGATTGTTATTGTAATTCTTCTTCTCGCACTTCTGTCTTATCTGATTCGTAGAGCATTGCGCCCACTGGATACTCTGTCAAAGGTTGCAGACAATCTGTCCAATGGTATTTTAGAGGCAGATATTCAGTACGATTACAACGATGAGATCGGTCATCTGGTAGGTAGCATGCGAAATATGATTGCGCGATTCCAGTCGATTATCGGCAATCTGGAGCATAAGCTTGGTGAAATGGCAGAGGGCAATCTTCGGATCAACAATAACGAGACGGATGTCTATGTGGGCGATTTCGCGCCGCTGCTTCAGTCTGTGGACCGCATCACAAAGCAGTTGAATTCTACAATGGTGGATATCCGCAATGCTTCACAGCGTGTTGACAGCAGTTCCGGTCAGGTTGCAGCCGGTGCACAGGCACTGGCACAGGGCTCTACCGAGCAGGCATCTTCTGTTGAAGAGCTCACCAATGAGATGAGCAAGATCAATGATGGTATTCAGAAGACATCCGAGAAGACAACCAATGCAAGTGATCTGAGTCGTGCCGGCAGCGCAGCGGTAGAAGAATCCAACAAGCGTATGGAAGAACTTACCCATGCGATGGCTGCGATTACAGAGAAGTCTACGGAGATCAGCAAGATCATCAAGACGATTGATGAAATCGCATTCCAGACCAATATTCTTGCACTGAATGCAGCCATTGAGGCGGCACGTGCAGGATCTGCCGGAAAGGGCTTCGCCGTTGTTGCGGACGAGGTAGGCAATCTGGCACAGAAGTCTGCAGAGGCTGCAAAGTCTACGGCAGTTCTTATTCAGGATGCACTGGAAGCCGTAGAGCGTGGTGAGGAAATTACAAAGTCAACCGCAGGCGCATTGAACCGCGCGGCAGAAAGCACCGATCAGGTTACAGCATTGATTGAGGATATTTCTGTAGCGATGAATGATCAGACCAGTGCCGTACAGAATGTATCGGAAGGACTGGATCAGATTTCCTCCGTTATTCAGACCAATTCTGCGACAGCAGAGGAAAGTGCCGCAGCATCCAGCGAGCTGAGCAGTCAGGCGAGCCAGATGAATGAGTTGATCGCAAAGTTCCGTTTAAAAGGATAATTTTAAAAGCCCGGCAGTCAAGACTAGGCTGGCTGCCGGTATTATACCTACATAAAGAAGAAAAAAGCAGTTCAGGTATAGACCTGAGCTGCTTTTTTCTTGTGCATTTGGCGACGCACATTTCTGACTTTTGGCGGATCATTTAACATCGGATTTGGACTATACCGGAAAAGGGACCGGAGGGAAATCCGGGCAGAAATTAAATCCGGGCAATCAAAAACCCGCGGTGGGTTTACCGCGGGCTTTGTGAGTAACGTTACTTACAAATTATATCCTTCAAGTACGGCTTGAAGGGAATAGCTCGAAAACGCTTCAGCTGATTCCATAAAACGAATCATAAGATTAGTTCATAGAAGAAACAGCCTTAGAGATATGTGCAACCTTTCTGGAAGCATTGTTGGCCTTGATGATGCCCTTGCTATGAGCCATAGCAATCTTCTTCTGAGCCATTCTGAGTGCATCCTGAGCTGCTGACTTATCGCCAGACTCTACAGCTGCATATACTTTCTTGATGTATGTCTTAACTTCAGAACGGATAGCCTTATTGCGCTCGTTTCTAGCCTGAGCAACAAGGATTCTCTTCTTTGCAGATTTAATATTTGCCATTTGAATATCCACCTTTCTCTAGAATAAAATCATTACTGATTCCGGTGTTTCAACATACCGGACACGGACAGTTAGGAAACACGCTCAATAATCATATATAAAACGCTTTTCTGTGTCAAGTCATATTCCACGCTTTTTCTAGGGATTTTCGCGATTCTGTTGGCAAATTTCCGAGGAATATGGTATTGTATTCTAACGAAAAAAATACGTATTGAGCAGCTTTGCAATGCACATTGTACACAAATGGGTACCTGCTGTGCGTCACAGGCGGCGGCAATACTTTTGACACGTACATCACTTATTTATATTGGGAAAAATATGGATCAGAAGAAAATCAGAAATTTCTGTATAATTGCACACATTGACCACGGTAAATCCACACTTGCGGACCGTATTATTGAGAAGACCGGTACTCTGACCGAGCGTGAAATGCAGGATCAGGTTCTTGATAATATGGATATCGAGAGAGAACGCGGCATTACCATTAAGTCGCAGACCACACGCGTAATCTATAAGGCCAAGGACGGGGAAGAATATATTTTCAACCTGATCGATACGCCGGGCCATGTAGATTTTAACTACGAGGTTTCCCGTGCGCTGGCTGCCTGCGATGGCGCGATTTTGATTGTGGATGCAACACAAGGCATTCAGGCACAGACACTTGCCAACACGTATCTGGCACTCGATCATGATCTGGAGATTCTTCCGGTTATCAATAAGATCGATCTTCCGTCGGCGGATCCGGATCATGCGGCAGAAGAAATCGAGGATATTATCGGTATTGAGGCTATGGATGCGCCGCGGATCTCTGCAAAGACCGGCGAAAATGTCGAAGAGGTGCTTGAGCAGATCGTGAAGCGTCTTCCGGCGCCGGAGGGAAGTCCGGATAATCCGCTGCAGGCATTGATCTTTGACTCGTTGTACGATAATTATCGCGGCGTTATTATTTTCTGCCGTGTGAAGGAAGGACGCGTTAAGGTCGGCACCAGAATCCGCCTTATGCAGAGCGGCGCCGAATTCGATGTCACAGAAGTCGGCACCTTTGCACCGGGCCGGTTTATTCCTTGTGATGAGCTTAGTTCCGGTATGGTTGGATATATTACGGCTTCTATTAAGGATATTCGGGATACCCGTGTAGGTGATACGGTGACGGATGCAGCCAATCCGGCCCGGGAGCCTCTGCCGGGATATAAAAAGGTACAGTCTATGGTTTACTGCGGCATTTATCCGGCAGATACCATGCGCTATCCGGATCTTCGAGATGCGTTGGAGAAGCTGCAGCTGAATGATGCGGCGCTTCAGTATGAGCCGGAGACATCACAGGCACTGGGTTTTGGCTTCCGTTGCGGTTTCCTTGGATTGTTGCATCTCGATGTAGTGCAGGAGCGTCTTGAGCGGGAATACAATCTGGATCTGGTTACGACGGCTCCATCGGTTGTTTATCATATCTATAAGACAGACGGCACGATGATAGAATTGTCGAACCCTGCCAATCTTCCGGACCCGGCGGAAATCGATCATATGGAGGAGCCAATTGTAGAGGCGGAGATCATGACGACTTCCGAATATCTGGGTTCGATTATGACGCTGTGCCAGGAACGGCGTGGTGTCTATAAGGGAACAGAGTATATTGAAGCCAATCGTGCGGTTCTGAAATACGATATGCCGCTGAATGAGATCATTTATGATTTCTTTGATGCCATCAAGTCAAGAAGCCGTGGCTATGCTTCCTTTGATTATGAAATGAAGGGCTATGTGACCAGTAAGATGGTCAAACTGGATATTCTGGTCAATAAACAGGTGATCGATGCCTTGAGCTTTATCGTACATGCGGATTCTGCGTATGAGCGCGGCAAAAAGATGTGTGAGAAGCTTAAAAATGAGATTCCTCGTCAGCTGTTCGAGATTCCGATTCAGGCGGCAATCGGCGGACATGTACAGGCCCGTGAAACCGTCAAAGCGCTCCGTAAGGATGTTCTTGCCAAGTGTTATGGCGGTGACGTATCCCGTAAGAAGAAACTTCTTGAAAAGCAGAAGGAGGGTAAGAAGCGTATGCGTCAGTTCGGCAATGTCGAAATACCGCAGAGCGCCTTTATGTCTGTTCTGAAGTTGGATTCGGAATAAAGAATAAAATCGTATGTCGTGTGCATCCCTGCTATAACCTTAATGATGGTTATGGCAGGGATTCTCTTATTTCTGGTTATAGCTTCTATAAGTATTTACTGTATAAGTTTTCTTGAAAACGAAAATCGGGAAGACTATACTTGTGACATTAAAAACAAAAAGGAGAAGAAGCAATGGCTAAGAAAGATCTTGATTGGGGTAACATTGGCTTTAATTACCATGTTACGGATAAAAGATATGTTGCAAATTATAAAGATGGTAAGTGGGATCAGGGCACGCTTACAGAGGATCCAAATGTTACCCTCAATGAGTCTGCAGGTATTCTCCAGTACTGTCAGCAGGTTTTTGAAGGTATGAAGGCATATACCTGGGAGGATGGCTCCGTTGTTTGTTTCCGCCCGGATTTAAATGCCGATCGTATGTATGAATCCGCACAGCGCCTTGAAATGCCGCCATTCCCAAAGGAACAGTTTCTTGACGCGATCGATCAGACGGTAAAGGCAAACCTTGACTGGGTACCTCCATTTGGTTCCGGCGCCTCTCTGTATCTTCGCCCATATGAGTTTGCAACGGGCGTAGTCATTGGCGTAAAGCCGGCAGATACCTATCAGTTCCGTGTTTTTGCGACACCGGTTGGACCGTACTATAAGGGCGGCGCAACACCGATTGCAATTCAGGTTTCTGAGTTTGATCGTGCCGCTCCACGTGGCACAGGTGCAGTAAAGGCCGGTCTTAACTATGCGATGAGTCTTCATGCATCCGTGGCAGCACATGCTGCAGGTTATGCGGAAAATCTGTATCTGGATCCGGGTACCAGAACGTATGTGGAAGAAACCGGTGGTTCCAATGCCATTTTCGTAGATGCAGAGGGCAAGCTTGTCGTTCCGAAGTCTCCTTCTATTCTTCCATCGATTACAAGACGTTCTATTGTGTACATTGCAGAGCATTATCTGCATCTTACCGTTGATGAGCGTCCGGTAAAGTTTGAGGAGGTTAAGGGCTTCAAGGAGTGTGGTCTTTGCGGTACGGCTGCGGTAATCTCTCCGGTAGGAAAGATTGTAAACGGCAGTGAGACAATTGCACTTCCTTCCGGTATGGAACATGCCGGTGAAGTGATTGGCGAGCTTTACAATACGATTACAGGTATTCAGAGCGGCAAGATCGAGGCACCGGAGGGTTGGATCCGTCATATTTGTTAATTGAAAATCACGGAAAAGAAAGGGGCGTCGCAGAAATGCGACACCCCGATTTTTTTAGTCCAGTAAAAATTCGCTGAGAATCTGATTGGAGACATCCATGCCGTGCGGTGAAAACCGATAGCGGAATCCTTCGTGAAGCAGTAGACCCTCTCTTGTGAAACGATCGAGAACCGGCCCGTAGACGCTGTCGATTTCCACCTGGAATTTCTGTTTGAATTCGAGTGCGGAAATTCCGGCGGTACGACGAAGCCCCAAAAACATGAATTCTTCCATTTGAGCATTCCGGCTTAAGGCCTGCACCTGTTCGTGCAGATTCGGATACCGGTTTGCAGCTTCGGCCTCGAAGTCCAGAGAAAGATAGCGGCGGAAGTCCCGTATATTGGACCAACGTGTATTGTTCAGATAGGATGCGGCGCCAATGCCGAAACCAAGATAAGGCACATCACTCCAGTAACCGTAATTGTGACGGCAGGCAAAGCCCGGTTTTGCGTAGTTGGATACTTCATACTGCTCGTATCCGTAGTTCGCAGTCAGTTCCTTTGTAATGGCATCGATTCCTGCAGCGGTATCTTCTGTCGGAAGCCGAAGCGTGCCGGCTTCCTGCATTTCATAGAACGGCGTACCCTCCTCTACGATCAGATTATAGATGGAAACGTGCTCCGGCTTTAGCATAAGAACATTACGGAGCGTTTTTCTCCAGCTTGCTGTTGTCTGTCCTGGAATGTCGTTCATAAGGTCGATGTTGATATTTTGAAAGCCCTGAAGTCGTGCGTTCTGATAGCATTTTAAAAAGTCTTCAAAGATATGAATGCGGCCGAGAGTATGAAGCTCACGGTTATCGGCGGATTGAAGACCGATGGAAAGACGGTTGATTCCGGCTTCACGGTATGCCCGGAATTTATAGGCAATTGTGGAAGCGGGATTGCATTCAATGGATATTTCGGCATCCGGCCGGA
>ONLM01000118.1 GCA_900318695.1 uncultured Eubacteriales bacterium
CAAAGCCGTTTTGAAAAACTTTTCTTAATATTCTTGCAACATTGATCAGAAATCGATCGCCTTCTCCCATCCCGTATTCGGAATTGAAAAATTTGAAATTCCGCACATCAAAATAAACAATATCTAAAGACTCTGTAATGTATCCGTCTTTGCATGCCTGTAAAATATGATTTACCAGTTTTAAAAAACCATGCATTTCCGGAAGTCCCGTCAATGTATCATTCTTTTTGTTTAATCCCAACTGCAGTGCATAATCCTGAATGATTGCCATATACTTACTCCGTCTATAAAATGTCTTCTATTCTTTCGGACATTTGATTTTTTTCAATCTATTCTTTCCCTTTCCAACATATCAAGATTCGGAAAAGCAATGCATTTCCGAATCTTTTACTTTAATCATCGGCGCATAAAAAAAGAGTATCAACATAGCACGAAATTTAGTTGATACTCTCAATATATTTTTAAATATTTAGCTATTTTTACCAATAAATACGTATAAAAAAACGTAAAAACAATTATACCATTTCATAAAGTGCGCTATCGATAAAACGTGCGAACTCCAATGCACTGCGGAAATCAATGATTTTATCCTGATCCACCCAGTAAACAGAGCCCTGCCAGGTTGCATTCTGCCGCATCCGGACCAGTACCTGAAACGTTGCGAATTTCCCTCTTGCGCCGCTGATATCTCTTGCTGTCTGATTCATGGCAATCTGCGGTAAACGTGTCCGGACAACCCATTTTCCCTGTGTACTGTTTTCCTTACGATGCTTGATAAAGGTTCTGGTTTCCAATGCAGCCTCCGGATAATCCCAATCATCGTATTGATGTTCCATTTTCCCCATCATTTCCATGAGGGTCTGAAAAGGAAACTCCTCTTCGGAATACTGGTGCACCATACGCCCGCTGCAGTCCTTTCCGTCATACTGATCAACCAGTACCCCAATAAGGTTGATCCCATTGATTCTGCTCTTTTTGTTCTCCATGTTCTCTCCATTCAGTATTTTCGTTTCACATAGTATAATACTTATTTTTGTGAAATCTTTTCCTCTTCATCAAGTGCATGTTCAATCATTTTAAACAGCTCTAATGCCGAACGGAAATACTGCTCTCTGTCTCGGTCAACCCACTTTACCTTTCCCTGCCAAGAGGTATTTTCCCGATGCTGAATTTCAATAATAAATGTTCCGTTATGAAGCTTTTTCTCTTTTGTTTCCATAACTTCTTTTGTCTCCATGACCCCTTTTTGCTTCCTTTCCCCTTTTCTGTTTTTCTCATAAAATCCAATTTCTTCTTAATGGTAGCACCACAACTCTTAAAAATGCTGTTAATTTTATGCTTTATTTTGCTTTTCGTTAATGTGTCGTGATTTTCTGACTTTTTTCAGTACTTATGTACAGAAAGAAAAGGAACTAGCAGAATCTTTTATCGCGGCTGTTCTGCCACCCAAATGCCATGAACAACAAAGCGCTGTGCAGATCCTTGCGTTCCGGCGCAGGTACTTAATGTAACCAGCGGTTTCTGCTGTATTTCGATCCGATCGGAAGACAATCTTTCTCCCGGAAGTACATTCTGCTCCCGAATGTAGTCCAGATAACGCGCATAGCCGGCTTCGCCTTGAAAATCCTCATAGGTTTCACTGTCCTCTCTCGTAGTGTAATACGATACGATTTCATATTGTTTTACAGTTTCATCCGTATAAATATAGAAAAAAGGATTTTTCTTGTATAAGGATGAATCTCTGAGAAAGTTCTTCAGACTGCCAAACATCGTTCCGTTTTTCATGTTATGGCCAAAGAGAAAGGTATTGGTTCCGGCAAACGCTCTTTCCGACAGGCAATCATAGAAAATCGTGCCGGCAGCATTCTCTGTGCCGGAAAAAGTATGATTCAGTTCATACAGATTATCTTCACTGTATACCACGGGATAACAAAGCTTCAAAGCCGGAATATAGAGTACGCAGGCCAAGGAAGGATTGATTTTTTTTAACGCTCCGAAATCAATATTAAGATCCGGTATATCCGGCAGTTCCGGCTGTCCGGCTTCTGTCGTCCGTTTATTTTGGGGGTCTCCGTTTGATCTTTCCGAAAGGCTTTGCTCCTCCGGTTTCTCTATAGGACGGTATAGTTCACTCAGCTTATGATATTCCCGCTCTGCCTCCCGATATTGTAAAAAATCGCGCAAAAAAAGACCTCCGAAGATCACCATGCTGCAGAATGCCGCAACAGGGATCCAATGAATCAAGAGGTCTCGCGCTGTTTTTTTATTATGATCTGTTGTTTTCTTTTCTACACTCATGACAGACTCCTTTTGAATCGCTCTAAGTGTAGCAGATTTTTATATAAAAATCACAGGATGTTTGGCTTTGGCTGATAATGAATTTCTGAAACCGTATAAACTGTCACAAATGCCTTTGGATCCACAGAAGAAATGTAATCCATAAGTGTCCGGAATTCATTCTTTGTTACGATGGTAATGATTTCCGTATGGTG
>ONLM01000264.1 GCA_900318695.1 uncultured Eubacteriales bacterium
ATCATGAGAAATGTGTTTCAACGACCAACCGGAATTTTGTGGGTCGTATGGGGGACGTCAGCTCAGAGGTTTATCTTGCTTCACCGGCAGTCGCTGCAGCCTCAGCAGTTACAGGACGGATTGTTTCGCCGGAAGCGCTGGGATTGTAAAGGAGGATGTATGAAGGCAGCAGAAGGAAAAGCCTTAAAATATGGGGATAATGTTGATACCGATGTCATTATTCCTGCCAGATATCTGGCGATTCAGGACAAAGAAGAGCTGGCCTCGCATGCAATGGAAGATATTGATGCACAGTTTCGGGAGAAACTGAAGGCGGGAGACCTTGTGATCGGGGGCAGGAACTTTGGATGCGGTTCCAGCCGTGAGCATGCACCGCAGGTGTTGCTGACTTCCGGCGTAGGTTGTGTCATTGCAGAGAGTTTTGCTCGTATTTTTTACCGGAATGCGATCAATATTGGCCTGCCGATTATTGAAGCGCCGGAAGCAGCCCGTGAAATTGCAGAAGGCGATCAGGTAAAGGTTGATTTTGATCTAGGTGTCATTACAGACCTTACTACGGGAAAAAGTTATCAGGGAGAACCGTTTCCTCCGTTTTTACAGGAAATGATCGATCAGGGCGGATTGATGAATTATGTGAATAATCATCACGGAAAAATCTGAGAACAGAAAACCCCTGTGTTCGTTACAGACCATGTGTTTGGAAGAGAAAAACATGGTTTCGGCGAACGCAGGGGCTTTTTACTTTATGAAAACAGTTATTTTTCGTGCAATAGAGCATGTAAGACTGCATTTACATAGCGGACGGCATCTTCCGCAGGGAGATCCTGCCCGCGGTATAGGCTGAATCGATCGGCGGATTTATATTCTTTTAGAAAAACCGGCTGAAGGATGTCCTCCGGTTGAGGTATGAATATCCCTTCCTGACGCTGATAGCAGGTTTTGGGTGTGGCCTTTTTCCGGTGCTTTGCATCAACAAAAGAAGCAAGAGAACGATGTACGGCCATGTCTTCGGCCGGAAGATAATAATAGTTTTCGACATCCGGATAGAAATAGCGCAATTCACCGGCATAGAGGGAAACCTCAAGACGAATCATACATTTTTCCCAATGCAGACGGTATGTTTCGGTTTGCTTTTCCCAAGGGAACGGTAGGGACAGGCCGGTTTCATAGCATAACGTCAAGGTTTCGGCATGCCCGTTTGCGGAAGCGATCACCTCTTGGAAAAGCAAGGTTTTTTCTGTCTGTTCCAGAAAACGATAATGGAGGAGTGGAAGTATGCGAGGGAGATTTTCGATATCTTCCCGATTATGAAGAAGGAGTATACGAAGAAGCTCCGGATCTCTGTTTTCCTGCCAGCGGGCATACATTTCAATCAGTTCTTTTCCGGAATAAGGATCTTCACGGTCAATAGAAAGGGCACGTTCACAGGTCTTTAATTTAAGATTCTCAAGATGAAGGATTTTTTTCAGAGGACGGAACAGCTTTAAAAGGTCAACGCTCTTCTGGTTTTCTGAAAATAATGGGATGGAATACTGTGCAGCCATATGTTTCAGAAATGGAAGATCAAAGCTGTCACCGTTATAGGAGACAAGGATCGTGTTTTCATGTAGATGCCGGGAAAATGCCTTTAATGCATCGGCTTCATCAGCCAGAGATTCACAGAAAATCTGACCGCTGACCCAGACGGAGGAGGACGGATCGTAATAAAGATAACCAATCAGATAAAGGCTTGAACGGTATACACTTAAGCCGGTGGTTTCAATATCAAAAAACAGAAGCTCTTCCGGGTTTCCGATGGCATGGACATCATAGGCAATGGATGGGGATAAATTTTTTTCATTCTGTATCATAGTAACTAAACTTTAACATGAAAGTTCTCATTTGTATACAAATGATGGCAGGTGTGGTATTCTATATATAAGTATGTACAGATGTTCTGAAATCCGGCTGTGTGGCACCGGATTTTATTTTTCTAAGGTTAAGAGGAATGATTAGTTTTATTCATGGTGAACTTGCTGAGATCACAGAAGGAATGATTGTAGTCGAGGCCGCAGGTGTGGGTTATGGAATCCGTGTACCGCTGTCTGTGATGAATGATCTTCCAGGAATCGGGCAAGAGGTAAAGATTCATACATATTTTGCCCTTCGGCAGGATGCCGTAGAGCTTTATGGATTTCTCCGGGTTGAGGATCGCAGTATGTTTACCATGCTGCTTTCTGTCAGTGGTATCGGGCCGAAGGGAGCATTGGCGATTCTTGGGGCCATGACGCCGGATGACCTGCGGATGGCAATCGTTACCGGTGACAGCAAGGCAATTGCCCGCGCACCCGGTATCGGCAGTAAAACAGCGCAGAGAGTTGTGCTGGAATTAAAGGATAAGCTGGATGCCGCAACGGTATTTGGACAGGTGTTGGATGCCGGATCCGACGCAAGTCAAGAACCTGCAATGTATCCTTCTGCACAGAAGGAAGCCATAGAGGCGCTGATCGCACTCGGGTATTCCACTCAGGAAGCAGCTCGGGCTGTGAAAAAGGTCGAGATTACGTCGGACATGACGGTCGATGAAATTCTCAAAAAGAGCCTTAAGAATTTGGCATTCTTATAATACGGAAAGAAAGTTTTTAGGAAATGGAAAGAAGAGTGATCAATACGGACGAAACGATGGAGGATAAGCAACTCCTGCCAAAGATTCGTCCGCAAACCCTAGATGACTATATAGGACAGACTAAGTTAAAGGAAATGTTAAAGGTCTACATTGAGGCCGCCAAAAAGAGAAATGAATCCTTGGACCACTGTTTGTTTTATGGGCCGCCGGGACTGGGTAAAACAACCATCAGTAATATCATAGCCAATGAGCTCGGCGTAAACATTAAGGTGACATCCGGACCGGCTATCGAAAAACCGGGAGAAATCGCAGCGATTCTAAACGGCTTATCGGAAGGGGATGTGCTGTTTGTCGATGAAATTCATCGCTTGAACCGTCAGGTCGAGGAGGTTCTTTACCCGGCAATGGAAGATTTTGC